>PARP01000038.1 GCA_002711565.1 Bacteroidota bacterium | reverse complement strand
CCTAAATGCACAACGGGTTACTTATTACAACATATTACTTTATACAGCCATAAATCAGAAGTATACCTATGCCTAAATACAAGATTGCTAGGATTTCTAATCCAGCTTAAGAACTGCTAAGAATGCCTGTTGTGGAACTTCAACATTACCTACCTGACGCATACGTTTTTTCCCTTTCTTTTGCTTCTCTAAAAGCTTTCTTTTACGGGAAATATCACCACCATAACATTTAGCTGTTACATCCTTTCTAACTGCCTTAACGGTTTCTCTGGCGATGATCTTAGCACCAATCGCTGCTTGGATCGCAATGTCGAATTGTTGTCTTGGAATTAACTCTTTCAGTTTAGCACTCATCTTTCTACCAAATGGGTATGCATTATCAAAGTGAATAAGTGTTGAAAGTGCATCAACAGGTTCGCCATTTAATAAGATATCAAGTTTGATCAGCTTTGCAGGTTTGAAGTCGGTCATATGATAGTCAAATGAAGCATAACCTTTTGAAATACTCTTCAGTTTATCATAGAAGTCAAAAACTATCTCTCCAAGTGGCATGTCAAAAGTTACTTCAACACGATCACTCGTTAGATATACTTGATTCTTTAGAGTTCCTCGTTTATCAATACAAAGCTTCATAACCTGTCCGACATATTCAGACTTAGAAATGATTTGTGCTGAAATATATGGTTCCTTAATATGATCGATGAATTTTTGCTCCGGTAAACCAGATGGATTATGAACCTCATTAATTTCTCCTTTTGTTCCGATAACTTTATAAGAAACGTTAGGAACAGTAGTGATCACATTCATATCAAACTCTCTGTCGAGGCGTTCTTGAATGATCTCCATATGTAATAATCCAAGGAATCCGCATCTGAAACCAAATCCAAGAGCAACACTCGATTCAGGTTCAAATGTTAATGAGGCATCATTAAGTTGTAGCTTCTCGATAGATGCTCTTAATTCTTCATAATCATCCGCATCGATAGGGTAGATCCCCGCAAAAACCATTGGTTTTACTTCTTCAAAACCATCAATTGCTTTTTCACAAGGATTTGCTACATGGGTAATTGTATCACCAACTTTTACTTCTTTAGAAGTTTTAATTCCGGAAATAATATATCCTACATCACCTGCCGCAAGCTTCTTGTGTGGTTCTTGATTTAAACGAAGTACGCCAATCTCATCAGCATGATATTCCTTTTCAGTGTTCACGAATTTTACAAAATCACCTTTCTCGATGGTTCCATTAAGAATTCTGAAATACGCAATAATTCCTCTGAATGAATTGAATACCGAATCAAAGATCAATGCTTCAAGTGGTGCTTCAGGATCTCCAACAGGTGCTGGAACTCTATGAATGATCGCCTCGAGGATATCGGGAATTCCCATTCCAGTCTTTCCGCTGGCTTCGATGATCTCTTCTCTGTCGCATCCGATCAAATCAACGATCTGATCTTTAACGTCTTCCGGCATGGCGTTGTCGAGGTCCATCTTATTCAGAATAGGAATGATCTCAAGGTCATTCTCGATTGCTAAATATAAATTGGAGATGGTTTGTGCCTGAATTCCCTGAGTCGCATCAACGATCAATAAAGCACCTTCACATGCTGCGATCGATCTTGAAACTTCATAGGAAAAATCCACGTGTCCGGGAGTGTCTATCAGGTTTAATTTATAATCTTCACCTTCATATTTAAAAGGCATTTGAATGGCATGACTTTTAATTGTGATCCCACGTTCACGTTCAATATCCATATCATCGAGAACCTGATCTTGAAGGTCTCTTTCAGATACAGTTCCTGTATATTGTAATAAACGATCGGCCAATGTACTCTTGCCGTGATCAATATGGGCTATGATGCAAAAATTCCTGATATTCTTCATTGAGTGCAAAAATACTACTAAAATTTAAATTCCAATCCAATTATTCGTAACTTTAAGATGTATTACTGTGAGCTAGTCCCCCTTACCCTTGCTCACCTATCATCTTAAAAACCTAGTAAATGAGAAAAATTAGAGTTGGATTAATGGGGTTTGGTGAAATCCCCAGACACATTTATCGGCTATGCTTAAAAAGTGAGCTGATCGAGATCGTCGCAATTTCCGACATTGGAAGACCCGAAATTCTTCACTATTTGCTTGAAGTTGAAGCAAAATCCAATGTTGACGTTAAACTGGAAGGAAATTTTCTGATCTCCAAAAACGGTAAAGCACGGATCGTAACTGGAAGAGTTCCAGGAGATATTCCTTGGGACGTATTCAATGTTGATTTTGTGGTTGAAGCTACCGGAAAATACAAGCGTAAGGGTGATCTAAAGGCACATTTAAAAGCAGGAGCAAAACATGTAATTCTGCCATACCTACCCGAAAATGAGATCGATCGTATCGTGATCATGGGTGTGAATGAGCATACCATCAAACATACAGATAAGCTTATATCTGCAGGTTCTTCAACAACCAATGCTACAGGGATATTGTTAAAAGTTTTAAATGAGGCATTCGGTGTAGATTATGCAATGCTCACGACCGTTCACTCTTATACATCTGATCAGCCATTAAGAGATAGAGTAGGGGTAGATTATCGTCGTAGTAGATCTGCCGCTGAAAATATTATTCCTAATGAAACACCATCTCCTGAATGGCTCCAGAAGATCATGCCTGAGTTTGAAGGCCGTGTTGAAGGTTCGGCCCTTAATGTTCCTGTACCTAATGGCTCGGTGTTGGATTTAACTGCTGTTCTTAGAAAAGAGAATGTTAGTGTAGAAGATGTGAACAAAGTGATGGAAAAAGCCGCTAAGGACCTAGCACATGTTCTAGAAGTAGTTGAGGATCCAATCGTATCCACTGATGTGATCGGCAATACACATTCAGTTGTTTTTGATGAAAAAGCAACAATGAAATCACCTGGAAGGATGATCAAAGTATTAGCTTGGTATCATACTTCGCTTAATATGGCCGCAAGAGTTATCGATGTTATTGAAGCTTATGGTAAATTCATGGAGAAAGGAGGTATCCAATGAGAATAGCTATTAATGGATTCGGAAGAATTGGAAGATCAGTATTCAGGATTTTAAGTGACCGTGATGATATCAATGTGGTAGCCATCAATGATCTTTATGATAATGATGTTTTGGCATACTTGCTTAAATACGATACTGTAATGAAAGGGTTTAACCAGGATGTGAAACTACAAAAGGATTTTCTGGTAACACCAAAAGATAAAGTTAAGATGATCAGTGTTAAGGATCCGTCTAAACTTCCATGGAAAGAACTCGAAATTGATATTGTAGTTGAAGCAACTGGAATTTTCAGAACCCGTGAAGATCTTCAGCCCCATCTGGATGCCGGTGCCGGTCGTGTTATTCTAACAGTACCTGCAAAAGATGAAATTGATTATACCATCGTGATCGGTGTGAATGATGAAGGCCTTAAACCGGAACATAAGATCATTTCCAATGCAAGTTGTACAACAAATTGTCTGGCTCCTATGGCAAAAGTTTTAAATGATGCTTTTGGGATTAAGGAAGGACTTATGACAACTACTCACGCTTATACCAATGACCAGAGACTTGCAGATGTTCCACATAAAGACTGGCGACGTGGTAGAGCAGCCGCGGAAAATATAATTCCAACAACTACTGGTGCTGCAAAAGCAGTTGGACAAGTTATTCCTGAACTAAACGGCAAACTTGATGGAATGGCTCATAGAGTTCCTGTACCTGATGGTTCAGTTGTAGATCTTGTATGTGAGCTTGAAACTGATGTATCTGTTGCTGAGGTAAATGCAGCTGTGAAGCTGGCTGCTAATTCTAAAGAAATGAAGAATATTCTGCTCTATGCGGAAGAGAAATATGTTTCATCCGATATTGTTGGGAACTCATATTCCAGTATCTATGATCCGGAATATACACATGTTCTCGGCAACAGGATCGTGAAAACCCTAAATTGGTATGATAATGAATGGGGGTACTCAAATAGAGTAGTAGACCTGATCAGTATGCTGATGAAATTTTAAAGATTTCGGTACTCTATTAACAATTATTTATATTTTTGGTTGATAAGTGGTGCTCATTTTACTTGTATTCAAGGAATGGGCATCACATTTTTTGTTTAATTTTGTTTATTCAATCGACTAACTAATTATGAACTACACCCTCGACGAAGCAGCAGAAAATCAGGAGATTGTAAAGCGATATCGTAAACTATTACGTACGTGGAGCACCAGAAAATCTCCGGAGGATCGCAAAATCGTGCGTAAAGCATTTGATTTTGCTGTCGAGGCACATAAGGAACAAAGAAGAAAATCAGGCGAACCGTATATCTTTCATCCGTTGGATGTTGCAACAATTGCAGCTGGAGATATAGGACTCGGTAAAACCTCAATAATTTGTGCCTTATTACATGATGTAGTTGAAGATACTCCACACACAATTAAAGATATTCGTGATCATTTTGGAGATAAAGTGGCACGAATCATTGATGGTTTAACAAAGATTGAAGAGATCATTGAGGATCAGCCGGTGTCTATGCAGGCTGAGAATTTCAAGAAAATGCTTCTTACCTTATCAGATGACGTTCGTGTTATTTTGATAAAACTAGCCGATCGTTTGCATAATATGCGTACGCTGGATGCAATGAAGCGCGAGAAAAGACTAAAGATCGCTTCTGAAACTCAGTTTCTGTATGCTCCTCTAGCACATCGATTGGGTTTATATGCCATTAAGAGTGAACTTGAAGACCTTTCATTTAAATATATCGAGCCTGATATTTTTGAGTCCATTTCTTCTAATATGGATCAAAGTAAGGAAGAACGTAAAAAATTCATCAGAAGATTTGTTCGTCCACTCCGTAAATCATTAAATGAGCAAGGCATCTCCTATCAAATATTCGCAAGAGAAAAATCTATTTCGTCAGTCTGGACGAAAATGAAAGAAAATGAGATTTCCTTCAAAGAAGTTTTTGATGTCTTTGCGGTAAAGGTTGTGATCGATGCTCCAATCGGATTGGAAAAGATTGATTGCTGGAAAGTATATTCTATTATCACCGATCACTATCGTCCGAATATGAGTAGACTCAGAGATTGGATGTCCACTTCTAAAGCTAATGGATATGAAGCTATTCATACAACTGTGATGAGTCATGCCGGGCAGTGGGTTGAGGTTCAGATCCAGTCACATCGAATGAATGATATTGCTATGAAAGGCTATGCTGCTCATTGGAAATATCGTGAAGGTGATGAGTCGGACAGTGGATTGGATGAGTGGTTGAAGCGTATTAGAGAACTTTTGGAGTCAAATGAAGAAAATGCTCTTGATTTCTTAAGTGATTTTAAACTCAATCTGTTCTCAGATGAGATCTATGTATTCACTCCAAAAGGAGAACGTAAATCATTACCATTCGGTGCAACACCTTTAGATTATGCATATCTAATTCATACAGATGTAGGAAATACATGTATAGGAGCAAAGATCAATCATAATCTGGTTCCAATGGATTATAAACTAAAGAATGGTGATCAGATCGAAGTACTTACTTCCAAGAATCAAAAACCAAAAGAAGAATGGTTCCAATTGGTAGTAACTTCTAGAGCAAAAAATAGAATTAAACATGCGATCAGAGAGGATCGTCGTCAATATCGTGATGTTGGAAAACAACGTTTGATTCAGTTCTTTGAGGAGTTAGGAATCGAATTCTCAAGACATAATCGAAATATTTTCCAGAATGAAACTGGATATCCAAGTTCAATCGATCTGTATTTCCATATCGCTCACGGCAAGATCAATAAAGAAACGGTTAAAAATATCTTCCTGAAAGATCAAAAATCAAAGTGGTTCCAAAATATTTCCCTCCCATTTGTAAAGTCAAAGAAAACCACTAATATTTCAAACCAAATCCGCGAAAATATCCGTAAAAATCCTGAACAATTATTGCTTGAAGGTTCTATAGATCAGCTAAATCATGTTATTCCAACTTGTTGTAGCCCAATTCCAGGTGATGATGTAATTGGTTTGGTTTCTCCGGATGATGTGATCATAGTACATCGTATTAATTGTCCGGTAGCAATTCAGGAGATGTCCAAGTTTGGAAATCGTATTGTAAAAGCGAAATGGGAAAAGAAATCTTCTTTGAGCTTCCTGGCGGGTATCAAGATCAGCAGTATTGATAGCGTAGGCTTTATCAATAAGATCACTTCGATTATTTCAAATGAATTTAAGTTAAATATCAGATCTTTCCATTTAGAAACATCAGAAGGTGTTACGAATTCAACCATCCATTTGTATGTTGATGACCTGAATAGCCTGAATGAATTGATCGATAAGCTGAAAAATATAAATCAAATCAAGAAAATTAATAGAATAGATCGGATATCTGAGGCCGATGATAAGGTGTAAATGCTTGATTTTTAAGAAAAAATCAGAAAAAAGCAATTATTCTTATTTATACCAAATAGACATAGCTAAAAATTCCTTATTTTTATACGGGAAAAAATAATTCAAAAATGAAAGACAAAAATAAGGATACTTTTGAAACTGTAAAACAGATATTTACTGAATATCTGGAGAATCGAGGACATCGCAAAACTCCTGAGAGATATACAATTTTAAAAGAAATTTACGCTACAGACGGACACTTCGATATCGAGACACTTTACATTCGGATGAAGAATAATAAGTATCGTGTGAGTAGAGCGACACTATACAATACGATTGAATTATTATTAGATTGTAACTTAGTAACGAAGCATCAATTCGGTAACAATTGCGCACAATTTGAACGTTCATTCAAATTTAAGCAACACGATCATTTTATTAATATTGAGACTGGTGAGGTTATGGAGTTCTGTGATCCTAGATTACAGGAAATTCAAACTGCTGTTGAAAAATTATTAAAAGTTAAAATATCGCATCACTCGTTGACCTTCTATGGCTCAAACGTGGATGGCGACAAAAAAAGTGAAGCATAGCTTCTAAAAACGTATGAAAGTTGATGTTCTATTGGGTCTTCAGTGGGGTGATGAAGGCAAAGGAAAAATTGTTGATGTTCTTACCCCGAAATATGATGTTATAGCACGTTTCCAGGGAGGACCCAATGCAGGACATACCATTGAGTTTGAAGGTAATAAATTCGTCCTTCATACAATTCCATCAGGTATTTTCAATAAAGATTCGGTGAACATTATTGGTAATGGTGTGATCATCGAACCTTTTATTTTTTATCGCGAGATCGAAAAACTGGATGCTCAGAATATTGAGAACAGATCAAATCTTCTGATCTCTAAGAAGGCACACTTGATCTTGCCAAGTCATAGACTTTTAGATGCAGCTTATGAACAAGCAAAAGGTGCATCAAAGATCGGTTCAACATTAAAAGGAATCGGGCCAACGTATACTGATAGAACTGCAAGAAGTGGTTTGAGAGTAGGTGATACTTGTTCAATGAATTTCATGGAGAAGTATGAAAAGTTAAAGCAAAAGCACTTACGTATTCTTGATAACTACGGTTTCGATTATAATTCGTATGAGCTGGATGGAATGTCTTATGCAGAGTATGAGAAGAAATGGTTGGAATCAGCAGAGTTTCTCAGTGAATTCAAATTAATTGATAGTGAGTATTATATCAATAATGCATTGGATGAAGGTAAATCAATTTTAGCCGAAGGTGCTCAAGGATCATTATTAGATGTTGATTTTGGCTCTTATCCTTTCGTTACATCTTCAAATACGATTACTGCAGGTGTTTGTTCCGGATTAGGAATTTCTCCAAAGAGAGTAGGAAAGGTTTACGGAATTTTTAAAGCGTATTGTACGAGAGTTGGAAGCGGTCCATTCCCAACCGAACTTGAAGATGCAGATGGTGATCTACTGCGTAAAACAGGAAATGAGTTTGGATCAACAACCGGACGTCCTAGAAGATGCGGTTGGTTAGATCTACCAGCATTGAAATACGCGATAATGCTTAATGGTGTTGATGAATTATTGATGATGAAGACGGATGTACTTAGTCCATTTGATACAATCAAAGTTTGTCATGCTTACAAATTGGAAGGCGAATCTATTGAAACGATCCCGTATGATGGAATGGAGTTAGATCTTCAACCTCAATATACAAGTAGAAAAGGATGGAAAGTTGATATTGATAAACTTCAGGAATATTCAGAAGTACCACAAGAGGTTGTGGACTATGTAAAATACGTTGAAGAACAAGTAAATGTTCCTGTAAGTGTTGTTTCTGTTGGACCAGACAGAAGTCAGACTTTATTTACATAAGATAAATATTATAAAACATATGAGGGTTGATGATCTTGAATTATCAACCCTTTTGTTTTGTTCAATGAAGAGCATAAAAAAAGCCTGTTGCATCGCAACAGGCTTTTATATTTCGGTTTAAACTTTTATGAAAGTTTTCTCTTAATTTCTACTTGTTCGTATCCTTCGATGATATCTCCAACTTTAATATCGTTGAAGTTTTCTATGTTCAGACCACATTCGTAACCTGCTTGAACTTCTTTAACATCATCTTTGAAACGTTTAAGTGATCCAAGTAATCCAGTATAAACTACGATACCATCACGAATTACACGAACTGTTGTGTTTCTGTTGATCTTTCCATCAAGAACCATACAACCTGCAATGGTACCAACTTTAGAGATCTTGAATACTTCACGGATCTCGATATTACATACGATCTTCTCTTCAATTTCTGGTGCAAGCATACCTTCAATAGCTGATTTAAGCTCTTCGATCGCTTGATAGATAATTGAATAAAGTCTAATGTCAATTTGTTCGTTTTCAGCAAGTTTTCTAGCTCCAACACTTGGTCTTACCTGGAATCCAATGATCACAGCATCAGATGCTGATGCAAGTAGTACGTCTGATTCAGTAACTGCACCAACAGACTTATGGATTACATTTACCTGAACTTCTTCAGTACTCAATTTGATCAATGAATCAGCAAGTGCTTCAACAGATCCGTCAACATCACCTTTAACAATTACATTAAGTTCTTTAAAGTCACCAATTGCAATACGACGACCAATTTCATCAAGTGTAATATGTTTCTGAGTACGAATACCTTGTTCACGCTGAAGTTGTTGGCGGCGAGTTGCAATTGCTTTCGCTTCACGCTCATCTCTCATCACATTAAATGCATCGCCTGCTTGAGGTGCTCCATTTAATCCTAATAATAGAACCGGTGCCGATGGACCTGCTTCTTTAACTAATTGGTTACGCTCATTATACATGGCTTTAACCTTACCGGATGTAGCACCTGCAAGTAAGTAATCACCTATTCTGATCGTTCCGTTTTGTACCAATAATTTAGCAACATATCCACGACCTTTATCTAATGAAGATTCGATGATCGTTCCAATAGCTAAGCGAGAAGGATTTCCTTTTAACTCTAATAATTCTGATTCCAGTAATACCTTATCTAAAAGTTCACTGATTCCAGCACCTGATTTTGCTGAAATTTCCTGACATTGGAATTTACCACCCCATTCTTCTACTAGAATGTTCATTTGTGATAATTCTTCTCTGATCTTATCAGGATTTGCAGTCGGCTTATCTATTTTGTTAATCGCAAATACAATTGGTACACCTGCAGCTTGAGCGTGATTTATCGCCTCTTTTGTTTGAGGCATCACATTATCGTCTGCTGCAATAATGATGATCGCAACGTCAGTTACTTTCGCACCACGTGCACGCATTGCTGTAAAGGCCTCGTGACCTGGAGTATCAAGGAATGTAATGTTTTTACCATTCTCTAAAGTAACCTCATATGCACCAATGTGCTGAGTGATACCACCTGCCTCACCGGCAATTACATTTGCTTTACGAATATAATCGAGTAATAATGTTTTACCGTGGTCAACGTGTCCCATTACGGTAACAATAGGAGCTCTTTCTACTAAATCCTCTTCAGAATCTTGTTCTTCAGCTTCATCAATTGCTTCCTGTACATCAACACTCACGAATTCAACTTCATAACCAAACTCTTCAGCAACTAAAACAAGAGTTTCTGCATCCAATCTTTGGTTGATTGAAACAAACATTCCTAAAGACATACAGGTTGAGATGATATCGTTAACCTGAACATTGATCATATTGGCAAGCTCATTCGCAGTAACGAATTCTGTAACCTTAATGATTTTCTTTTCTTGTTCTTCTTTTTGAAGTTGCTCCTGCATTTTCTGACTAATATCTTCTCTCTTCTGTCTTCTGTGTTTTACAGATTTAGATTTACCTTGAGAACTTAGTCTTGCAAGAGTATCCTTAATTTGTTTTTGGATTTCTTCCTCAGTCAATTCAGGCTTAGCAACTCTTTCTTTGAAGTTTTTACCCTTAGGTTTACGTCTGTCGTGTGGTTTCTTTTGTCCACCTTGACCACCTTGTCCGCCTTGGCCTCCTTGTTTATTAGCTTGATTCTGATTACCACCAGCATCGTTACCCTTCTTGATACGCTTACGCTTTTTCTTGGTCTCGATCTTATCTTGTTTTGATGAAGCCACAGGTTTTTTCTCTGGTTTCTTCTCAACAGGAAGATCGATCTTATCAAGAATCTTAGGGCCGCTAAGTTTTGTATAGTTTGTAGGAATGAATTTTTCTTTCTTTTCCTCAACAGCTTTCGCTTTTGCTTCCTCTTCTTCTTTTACTTTTTGCTCTTTCTCAGCTTTTGCCTTCGCCTTCGCTTCTTCTTCGGCTTTTGCTTTCGCCTTCGCTTTAGCTTCTTCTTCAGCTTTTGCTTTCGCTTTCGCTTCTTCTTCGGCTTTAGCTTTCGCCTTTGCTTTTGCTTCTTCTTCGGCTTTTGCTTTCGCTTCTTCTTCGGCTTTTACTTTAGCAGCTTTCTCTTCAGCTTCTTTTGCTTTTTCAGCTTTACTTTTGCGAGCAGGCTTTGTTTTTTGGTTTAATGATGCAAGATCAATCTTACCTAGAACTTTTAATTGACCATCTTGAACTTCTTCTTCAGCTTCTTCAACTTTAGCTTCGGTTTTCGCTTCTTCTTCGGCTTCTGGTTCATAAGTAGAATGGACATTCTTGATCAGTAACTCTTCTGAGGCGGGAGCTTCTTCTTCAACATCAGCAGGTGTTTCCTTTTGATCATCCAGTGAGATGGATTCATGGCTTGAAAGCTCAATACCGATCTTTTGTGATTCTTCTTTCACATGCTTTTCTGCTTGATATTCCTGAATCAACAACTCATGCATTTCCGGTGTCAACTTAGTGTTCGGCTTACCGTCGATCTCGTATCCTTTCTTCGCAAGAAATTCTACAATAGTAGAAATCCCCACGTTGAATTCGCGTGCAGCTTTACTAAGTCTGGTTGGTTTTAATCCTTCTTTCATACTCTCAATGTGTAGGGTTTCCCCTGATATTGAATTTATTAGTAAAAATAATATTTTTATTCGAACTCAGTTCTTAAAATGCGTACCACTTCTTTGATGGTTTCTACCTCAAGATCAGTACGTGTAACAAGATCTTCAACTGTAATTTCTAACACACTTTTAGCAGTATCACAACCGATTTCTTTAAGTGCATCGATGATCCATTGATCGATCTCATCAGAGAACTCCTGAAGATCTACATCTTCAAAGTCAGTATCAGTGTCACGATAAACATCAATTTCGTAACCTGTAAGTCTTCCGGCTAGTTTAATATTAAAACCACCTTTACCAATTGCAAGAGAAACCTGATCTGGCTTCATAAACACTTCTGCACGTTTGTTTTCATCATCAATTTTGATTGATGTCATTTTTGCAGGACTAAGTGCTCTTGTAATATAAAGACTTGGATTTGATGTGAAGTTGATCACATCAATGTTTTCATTCTTCAATTCACGTACAATTCCATGGATTCTTGAACCTTTCATGCCCACACATGCTCCAACAGGATCAATTCTGTCATCATAAGATTCAACCGCAATTTTGGCTCTCTCACCAGGTACACGAACAATATTCTTAATCGTGATCAATCCATCATAAACTTCAGGAACTTCAACCTCGAATAATCTCTCAAGGAATACAGGAGAAGTTCTGGAAAGGATAATTGCAGGATTGTTATTCTTCATCTCAACCTTAGAAACAACTGCTCTGATCGTATCACCTTTACGGTAGAAATCAGAAGGGATCTGCTCCGATTTTGGAAGGATAAGCTCAATATATTCATCATCAAGAACGAGGATCTCTTTTTTCCATACCTGATAAACTTCACCAGTAATGATCTCTCCGATCTTTTCGCGATATTTCTTGTATACATTATCTTTTTCGTACTCCTGGATCTTAGCGATCAAATTCTGACGGATGGTCAGGATCTCACGACGTCCAAAGTCCATAAGTTTCATCTCTTCAGAAACTTCTTCACCTACCTCAAAGTCAGGTTCGATTTTGATAGCTTCTGACAAAGCGATCTCAAGGTTGTCATCTTCAATATTGTCATCTTCAACGATCTCACGGTTTCTCCAGATCTCCAAGTCACCTTTATCGATGTTAACAATGATATCAAAGTTTTCGTCGGTACCAAATCGCTTAATAAGCATATGTCTGAAGATCTCTTCAATAATATGCATCATGGTTTCACGGTCAATGTTTTTGAACTCTTTGAATTCCGAAAACGTTTCGACTAAATTGATGTGTTCCATTGTTTATGATTTATAACTTTTTTATTTGCGGAATGAAACAACAGCCTTTGTTTCTTTGATCTCTTCAAAGCTATATTCTGCTACTGTTTTCTCCGTTTTTTTCTTTTTGTTTGCAGGGATCTCAATTTTGATGCTTTCAGAATTTACTTCAAGTAAAATACCTTTATGTTTTTTACCCGTTAGTAATAGCACACTTACTTCTTTCCCAATATATTTCTTGTATTGACGTATTAACTTAAATCCTTGATCCAATCCAGCAGAATAGACATTCAATGCAAAATCCTCAGTATCACGATCTAATTTAGATTCAATTGCGCGACTTACTTCGATACAATCATCAATATTGATGGATTGATCGCTGTCTAACACAACATCTATCACATTTCCTGATTTAACCTTGATCTCTACAACGAACTTATTCGTGCCGTCGAGGCATTCTTCAGTTAATTGGATTATTAGATTTTTATCAATCATTTTTTACTATAAAAAGAGGGGACTATTGTCCCCTCATAATCAAATCGTTATTTAATTTCCGATGCAAAGATACAAAAAAATGTAATTGAATCGTTAATTCTTTCTAATCATTTAAAACTGAATATGTTACAATCAGTTTTTTTAAATGCAGACCCGGATTTATGGGTACAAAAAAAGCCGCTTATCAGCAGCTTTTTTTCGTTGTCCGACCAGGGCTCGAACCTGGACTCTTCTGAACCAAAATCAGACGTGTTGCCAGTTACACCATCGGACAATTCCTGATCTCGTTTTGTTGAGGCAGCAAAATTAGAAAATATTTTAATATTTCCACAAAAAAAATTAAAAATATTCGATTTTTTCTAAGTCTTTCGGACAAAGCCTCATTCGTGTTGGATAATTATAAAATTTGTTAAATAGTTATGTTTCTCGTAGTCTAATCCTATTAAATTTCCTATTTTCGCTTGCATAAATTGCTCAATTTAAACCGTTTTCAATGTTAAACTATCAGAAATTCAACAACATCGGTGGCTGGTTCGTATTTGCAGTCGCTTCATTGGTTTATTTTCTCACGATCGAACCTACAACCAGTTGGTGGGATTGTGGAGAATATATTGCAACAGCATATAAACTACAGGTGGGTCACCCTCCTGGTGCGCCACTCTTCCAGATGTTAGGACGATTTTTCTCCCTTTTTGCTTTTGGTAATGAAGCAAATGTTGCACTAATGATCAACATTATGTCGGCCCTTTCATCCAGCTTTACCATTTTATTCCTATTCTGGTCAATAAGTCTTCTTGGTAAGAAGTTGGTAATTAGCAGAGGTGAAATGACTGAATCAAAAGCATATATGGTTCTCGGTAGTGCACTTGTAGGATCATTAGCATATACGTTCACGGATTCTTTCTGGTTCTCCGCCGTCGAAGGAGAGGTTTACGCAATGTCATCATTCTTTACGGCATTGGTATTTTGGGCAATTCTTAAATGGGAAGAGAATGCTGATAAAGCAAGTAGCATGCGCTGGCTTGTACTGATCGCTTATCTTGTAGGTTTGTCTATTGGAGTTCACCTACTGAACTTACTAGCAATCCCTGCTATCGCATTTGTTTATTATTATAAGAAATACAATACCTCACGTAAAGGAATTATCATAACAATGGTATCGTCGGTTTTAGTGCTGGCAGGTATTATGTATATCCTCATACCATGGATCGTTAAGCTATCTACTTTATTCGAATTATTGTTCGTTAATTCATTCGGTCTCCCATTCAACACAGGAACGATTTTCTACTTCCTATTATTAATTGGTGGAATCGTATGGGGAATTCAATATTCAATAAAAAAGCAAAAAGTACTTCTGAATACACTAATTATATGTTTTGTATTTATAATGATCGGTTATTCGTCATTCTTTATGTTGGTAATTCGCTCAAATGCAAATGTGCCGATTGATGAGAATAGTCCGGAAGAAGCGATTAGTCTTTTATCATATCTAAATAGAGAGCAATACGGAAGTTGGCCATTATTCCATGGACAGTATTATAATGCACCGATCGTGGATTATAAGCAAGGTGCTAAAGTTTATGTAAAAGATAAAAAGGAAGGAAAGTATGTTGTAGCCGACAGACGAACAGAATATATCTATGATTCGCAGTTTACAACAATATTCCCAAGGATCTGGAGTAATCAGAAACCTTCTCATATTCGTAAATATCAAGAATACATAAGTGGAACACCAGTACGTACACAAGGTCCGGATGGTAAAGCAAAAGTATTAGTTAAACCTACATTTGGGGATAACCTAAGATACTTCTTCTCCTACCAGTTAGGACATATGTATTTCAGATATTTCATGTGGAATTTTGCAGGTCGTCAAAATGATCTGGAAAGTCAGGGAGATCCAAGAAAAGGAAATTGGATTAGTGGATTCTCCTTTATAGATAATGCTCGACTCGGAAATCTGGATGAGCTTCCGGATGCATTTAAAGGTGCCGCGAATAATAAATTCTACTTCCTGCCGCTAATTTTAGGGCTTATCGGATTATTCTTCCACTTACAAAGAAGCAATAAAGATACTTGGGTGGTTTCACTATTATTTATAATGACAGGTATTGCTATTGTGGTCTACCTGAATCAGTATCCACATCAACCTAGAGAACGAGATTATGCTTATGCCGGATCATTCTATGCATTTGCTATTTGGATCGGACTAGGTGTGATGGCAATTTCAGAATTCTTGAATAAGTATCTTAAGAATGCAAAGATGAACGCCATTATCACAACAGCGGTTTGTTTATTGGCTGTTCCGGTGCTTATGGCAAGTGAAGGATGGGATGATCACGACAGGTCAGGAAAGTACGCAGCTAGAGATTGGGCAGTAAACTATATGGATTCTTGTGATCCGGATGCAGTATTATATTCAATTGGTGATAATGATACCTTCCCATTATGGTATATTCAGGAAGTTGAAAATCACAGAACTGATATTCGTGTTGTGAATTATATGCTTTCTTCTGGTGAATGGTATGTTGATCAATTATACAAGAAAGTATATGATGCTAAACCATTACCATTCTCAATACCTCCTGAGCAATATGCTAAAGGTAAGAATGAATACACACCTTATTTCGAAGCTAACTTCCAAATAGAAGAAGAATATATTGATCTGAAAACAGTCATTGATTTTATCGCAAGCGATCATCCTGGAACTAAAGTTTCATTGGGCTTAGGCGATAAAGTAAACTTCTTCCCATTCAAGAAAGTGAGAATCCCGGTTGATTCTGCAGCTTGTGTTGATAATGGAATTGTTCCTAAAGAACTTGCTCATCTGATCGTTGATGAGATCACTTGGGAGATCAAGTCGAATACATTATATAAAAATGATCTGGCATTCTTAGATTTCCTTGCTAATAATAATTGGGAGCGTCCGGTTTACTTTACAAACCCAAGTGTTGTAGAAGATGTATTCTCTGCACCGGAATTCGTTTACTTAAGTGGATTCACGTATAAACTAATGCCAATTAAAACTGATAAAGTTTTAGATGAACTGGGAGCTGTTGATATAGAAACTACTTATGATATTCTAGTAAACAAAGCTAAATATGGTAACCTTAAGAATGTAATTTTTGATCGCGAAAGCGCAAGAAATTCGAGCATAGTTAAGCAAAGCTTTAAACGATTAGCAAGCGCTTTAATGGAAGAAGGTAAAGTTCAGAAAGCCGTTGAAGTTGCTGATAAATGTTTCGAGGAGTTTCCTCCTGAAAAATTACCTTTAGAATATTATGCATGGCCATTCATCGAGATCTATTATAGAGGTGGTGAAGTAGAAAAAGCAATTAATATATCTAGACATCTTGTCGAAAGATATTCTAAAGAGATCGATTATTATATCTCATACCCAACTTCAAATGTTAATGCATTTGATACTGAGATCAGACAATCAATGGATCTATTAAGACTTATTGCGAAATTGGCTAGTGATTTCGGACAAACAGAATATGTTGCAGAGATCGAGCAGATCTTTAATGAGAAATTAGAGAAATATCAATAGATTTTAGCTGTTAGCAACTAGTTACCGGCTATAAGTAAAAAAGCTTCATCGATTTGATGAAGCTTTTTTTATGCTTTATTTTGCTGTTTTTAGTTTCTTCTTTTGACTATATAGAATGTAAATTCCCAGAAGTACGAATGGGATACTTAACCACTGACCCATATTTAAAGTCATGTTCTCTTCAAATCCAACTTGAGGCTCTTTTATAAATTCAATAATAAATCTAACGCCGAATACGAGGATCAGGAAATAGCTGAATAGTTCGCCAAGTACAAGTTTTTCGAATCGTTTATAATAGTATGTGATCAGAAATGCAAAGATCCCTAAATAACATAATGCTTCATATAACTGAGCAGGGTGGTGAGGTGTGGTTCGCACTGCAGCATCATAATGATTTAGGAATAAGAAACCCCAGGAAGCTTCTGTTGCTTTTCCGATGATCTCGGAATTCATAAGATTTCCCATTCGAATGAAAAATCCTGCTAATGCTGTTACTACAACAATTCTATCGAGAACCCATAACATTGGCCTTTTGGTCTTTTTCGAATAGTAATAGAGTGCAATAATAATTGCTATTCCTGCACCATGACTTGCCAATCCACCTTCCCAGATCTTTAGAATCCTTATGGGATCGCTGAGATATACATCGGGTTCATAGAATAAACAATGTCCTAATCTTGCTCCAACCACAGTTGCTACAACCATGAAAGTTGTAAGTTTATCTAAGAGTGCAACGGGTACACCTTCTTTCTTGAAAAACTTAAGCATTAAGAAATAACCGATAACAAATCCGGAGGCGAAAAGCAATCCGTACCATCTAACTGTGACTGGTCCAATACTGAAAATTTCAGGACTTGGATTCCATTGAATGAATTGTAATATCATAATATCTGTAAAAAGGCAAATGTAGAAAGATTCCTAAACTAAATGAAGCACTTCATTTAATTCATCTGTCAGAAGTTTCTCATTTGCTTGAATATGAAGTCCTTTGAACCTTACAATATTCTCAAGTGCCAGTTCAAGGTCTAAATTATCTTGCTTTTGCATTAAATGAATGGCTTTCTTATGAAGATGTTCGGCAAGATATTCCTGCTCAGTTTGTCCCGGTGTAGGTACTACGATCGCTTTAGCTCCAAGAACTGCAAGATCCATTAAGCTTGAATAACCAGGTCGGCAGATCAAAACTTTAGCTGAATGAATATATTTTTTTAAAGTTTCACTATCTAAATGCGAGATATAAAGGATGTTATCTTTCTTAACACTTTCTCTAATATCTGGTAACCCCTGAATAATGATAGCTTTAAGACCACACTTTAGGATTTCTTCCTTTAGTTTTTCTTCAAAGATCGTACGTTGCGGTTCCGGACCTGATAATACTGCCAGGCATTCGATCGGTTTCCTGTCGATATCGTTATCAGCACTAAATCGAGATAAGATCCCGATCCTTTTAGTTGGAATATTTAACTTATCAGAAACTGATAACTGACCTGAAAGATTTTCTTCACCAGGAAGATCCGGAATCCAGACACGATCATATTTATTAATGAAATACAAATTGGTTTTATCAACAATAGTTTTTAGAAAACCTAGATTTTTGGGAACCTGAATATTTAGCTGATGCGTCATGAATATTGAATGAACTTTCGAATTCCATAATCCAAATCTATTATCTGAAATTACAAGATCGATCTTGCGATCCTTTATGATCTTTTTCAATTTAGAATGCTCCTTGTAAATGCCATAAAGTATTTTGAATGAACTAAATAACATTTTCAATACTTGCGATCCTGATATTGAATAAGAAATTTTAGTCCCCGGAAAGCGGACGAATTCAAGATTTGGGAATTCATTCTTTAGGAAGTGATATGGTTTTTGATCTGCTGCAATGATAACTTCAGCTCCAGAATGTAATAATTGTTTAATAACAGGAACACATCTGGTAGCATGACCAATTCCCCAATCAAGTGGGCAAATCAAAACACGTTTCACATCTTTCATCTAACACAAATTTATTAAATATTAGTATAAAATGAATGACAATGATTTGATCTATAAGATTGGAATTAGTTTGATCCCCGGCATAGGAGATATCAGTGGGAAGAAGTTAATTGCTTATTGTGGTGGTGTTGAGGCTGTATTTAAGGAGTCGAGGCAAGCATTGATGAAAATTCCCGGTATCAAAACTCAAACAGTAAATAAGATCCTTGGAGCTGATGTTAAACGAAGAGCAGAAAAAGAGATCGAATTCATTAAAATGAAAAATTTAAACTGTCATTTCTTTCTGGATAAGGATTATCCTGAACGTTTAAAACATTGTATTGATGGTCCAATGATGATCTATTCTAAAGGCATGATCTGTTGGAATACCCCAAGAGTTTTAGCTATAGTAGGTACTCGTAATATTACACATTATGGTAAAGATCTATGTTCTAAACTATTAAAGGATTTGAAAGGTTCAGGTACTCTGATAGTTAGTGGATTGGCCTATGGTGTGGATACCAAAGCTCATAAAGAATCATTGAAGAATGATCTGAAAACAATTGGTGTTATGGCCCATGGAATGGATCGGATCTATCCATCTGAAAATAGGGAACTGGCCATGCAAATGTGTGAACAGGGTGCATTAATTACTGAGTTTAAAAGTGGCTCAAAACCGGACCGCGAGAATTTCCCGAAGAGGAATAGGATTGTGGCGGGAATGTCGGATGCTGTTTTGGTAGTTGAATCGGCAGGAAAAGGCGGTGCTTTGATAACTGCAGATATTGGCAATTCTTATGACAGGGATGTATTTGCTTTTCCCGGCAATGTGAATGCCACTTATTCGGAAGGATGTAATTTCCTGATCAAAACTCATAGAGCGGCATTGGTTCAAAATGCAGCTGATATTAATTATTTAATGGGTTGGGAAAGTGAAAAGCCAAAAGTAGGAATACAGAAAAAGTTATTTGTTGAACTTGATGAAGAAGAAAAGATTATCATTGAAGTCTTAAAGCAACATCCGGAAGTGGGTGTAGATAAAATGAGTCTTTTAACAGAATTACCCACAAGTAAAGTGTCTGCCAAGTCTATGAGTCTCGAATTCAAAGGACTGATCCATTGTATGCCGGGTAAAGTGTTGAAATTGGTTTGAATTTCATGCTTTCATCCTAAAAAAATTGCATGCAAGCCATTACATTTGTATTTTCACACTTTAATCAGACGATCATGAACAAAATAAGAATTCAAAAGCTCAGCACAGAGGATCTTGAACAAATGCAGATCAAATCCTGGCCGATCTGGGAAAAGGAAGTCTCTAATTTTGATTGGGAATATGCTGATGAAGAAGAATGTTACATTCTTGAAGGAGAAGTTGAAGTTAGTACAGACGAGGGAATGGTGAAAATTCAACCCGGAGACTTTGTTACCTTTAAAAAAGGCCTGCAATGCGAATGGAACATCTTAAAACCAATTCGTAAACATTATAATTTCAAATAAATAGCCATTTGAAAGGTATTGTAATTAAATCTACCGGAAGCTGGTATACGGTAAAAAGTGAAAGTGGTCAGTACATCGACTGCAAAATAAAAGGGCAATTCAGGATCAAAGGACTGAGAACTACCAATCCGGTGGCAATTGGTGATCATGTTGAATTTGATTACCTCGATCAGGAAGATGTAGGAGTGATCCGAAAAATTGAAGATCGTCAGAATTATATCGTTAGAAAGTCAACCAAGCTTTCCAAGCAATCACATATTATAGCTTCAAATATTGATCAGGCATTTCTGATCGTTACCCTCATGGAACCAAGAACTTCTACCGGTTTTATGGATAGGTTTCTGGTTACTGCGGAAGCTTATCATATTCCTTGCACAATCATTTTTAATAAAATTGATCTGTATAATGATGAAGCCAAAGAGCTTCACAAAGCAACTGTTGAGCTTTATCAGAAAATTGGATATAAATGTTTAGAAGTTTCAGCCGAAACAGGATTGAATATTGATGTTGTTGCTAATGAATTAAAAGGCAAAAAAACGCTATTGGCTGGTCATTCAGGAGTTGGTAAGTCAACCATTATCAATAAAATACAACCTGATTTGGATCTGAAAACCGGATCGATCTCATCATACCATAAAAAAGGAACACACACTACAACTTTTGCTGAGATGTTTGAGCTGGATAATGGAGGCTTTATTATTGATACGCCTGGCATCAAAGAATTCGGTCTTATCGATTTTGATAAGCAGGAAGTTGCTGAAAGATTTCCTGAGATGAGAGCCATGATGCATGATTGTAAATACCATAATTGTACACATATACACGAGCCGGATTGTGCCGTATTACAAGCTCTGGAAGACGGATCGATAAGCAGATCGAGATATGAGAATTATCTGAATATTTTCAATGATGATAACCTAAATCAGAAACATTTTAACTAGCTTTGAGTTATGTTTGCAAAACAATTGATAACAGATGAGATAATTCCGTTGAAAACATCGGATAGTGGTGCACAGGCTCTCGCATTTATGGATGATTACAAACTGGCTCATCTCCCCATCGTTAATAATGTTGAATATCTGGGAATGATCTCGGAAGAAGACATTTTCGTATTGAACAGCTTCGAAGAACCTTTGGGGAATCATCAATTGTCGCTTTCCAACACCTTTGTTTATGAATATCAGCATGTTTTTGAAGTGTTAAAACTGATCGCTGAACATAAACTCACCGTTGTTCCTGTAATCGACGATAAGAATAATTATCAAGGGTGTATCTCTGCCCAAAACCTGATCGAAAAACTCGCAAATGTATATTCTGTAGATCAACCCGGTGGTTTGATCATTCTGGAAATACATGAAAAGAACTATTCGCTGAGTGAGATTGCACAGATCGTGGAATCCAATCATGCAAGGATCATGAGTATGAATATAACTTCTGATCCTGATTCAACAGTTATGGAAGTCGCTATCAAGATCAACCAGTTAGAAATCCAACCAATCATACAAACCTTTAACAGGTATAACTATGCGATCAAGCTTTCTGTTTCAGAAGCTGAAGATTATGATGATCTGAGAGAGAATTATGATTCATTAATGAATTATCTGAATATTTAAAATGGGAAGCATGTTGCGTTATACTCTGACCGGCCTTTTGGTATTGGCTTTTTCCTTTGCATTTTGTCAAAATTCTGAAGTTACGATCTCAGAGATCAAGTATCCGGATAATCTAAAAACTCGAGAATCTACCATCCTTCGTGAATTGGAATTTGAGGAAGGTAAGTCATACAATCGCTCAACCCTGGATTCCCTTTTCCGAAAAAGTGAACGTAATCTAATAAATACATCCTTATTCAACTTTGTAACCATCTATTCTCAACTTGAAGGTGAGAGAACTGTTGTAATTGTTGATCTGATCGAACGCTGGTATATCTGGCCTTATCCACTTTTTGAAATTGCAGACCGCAATCTCAATTCATGGCTTCAGGATAAAGATTATTCCAGATTGAATTATGGATTGTTCTTAGCCTGGGAGAATTTTACCGGTCGTAAGGATATATTAAAGCTGCTAATTCGATTAGGACATGAAGATAAATTCGGATTCTTTTACCAATTACCNGTTATTAATAAAGCAGAAACCCTAGGCATTGATCTGGGAATTAGTTATGCTCGTAATTATGAGGTCGGAGTTGCTTCTGTGGATGATGAACTGGTGTATTATAAAGAATCTGAAGAGTATGCGCGTCAGCAGTTCAATACATTTTTCAGTTTGATCTATAGACCGGAGATTCACAATAAGAATATATTTAAGATCGAGTACAACTCTTTCACATTCAGCGATAGTTTGCTTTATCATTATCCAAATTATTCGGTCAATGAGAAAAAGAAACTGAAGTATTTCAATTTAAGTTATAAGCTTCAAAGTGATTATCGCGATTATAAAATCTACCCACTTAAAGGTTATTATTTTGATTTTGAGATCACAAAGCATGGTTTGGGATTGCTGGAATCTAATGGCGTGAACTTTACAAGCATCGAAACTCGTTTCAATTTCTATAAGCATATTAGCGGAAAATGGTATTATGCGATGGGATTGAGTGGTAAGATCTCTTCAAATGATTATCAGCCTTATGTTCTACAAAGAGGATTGGGTTATAAATTCGATTATATCCGAGGTTATGAGCTTTATGTTCTGGATGGAAAGAATTATGGACTGTTAAAGGCAAATTTGAAGTTTGAGCTAATGCCTATTNGGAATCATACATTCAGCTTTATAAATGAGCAAAGATTTAACAAAATGCACTATGCATTCTATTTAAATTTATTTGCTGATTTCGGATATGTTAAGGATAGTGATTATTCGAGATTCAATTCCCTAACAAATGCGTTGCAATATAGTCTCGGTATCGGATTGGATTTTGTTACTTATTATGATATCGTTTTTAGAACTGAGTACTCCATAAACCGACAAAAAGAGACCTTTCTTTTTTTCCATCTGAAGGCTCCGATTTAGAATGGCTCAANGCTGTTTAACTCCTTTTTTATCAATTATTAATATTTGTTAATTTTTAATCATCTATAGCTATTAATTTCGTATTCTTGTAGGAATTTGAAAGAAAATAGCCAGGTATGAAAATTGCCCTGTTTGGAAAGTCACCCGATGAAGCTGCAATGCCTTACATTCAACAGCTGATCACCGTGCTTGAAGAAGCCGGTGTGAATATAATGTTGTATGAGCCATTCAAGCAGATCATAGATCCAATTGTTAAGTTCTCTTCTGATGTTCAGGTATTCAATACACATGAGGAATTGAAGCAAGATGCACAGTATTTACTTTCTGTTGGTGGTGATGGAACATTCCTCGATACAGTTACTTTGATCAGAGATTCAGGGATTCCTGTATTAGGAGTAAATCTGGGAAGGCTGGGTTTCCTTTCAAGTGTTTCAAAAGATGAGATCAGAGTAGCTGTTATGAGTTTGGTAAATGGCGATTTTGAGCTTGAACAACGTACTTTGCTTCGTTTGAAAACCAAGGATCATTTGTTTGGAGATCTAAATTATGCTTTAAATGAATTAGCGATTAGTAGAAAGGATTCAAACGCATTGTTGGTGATCCATGTTTATGTGGATGGTAAGATCTTGAACTCCTATTGGGCAGATGGATTGATCGTTGCAACACCGACTGGTTCAACAGCATATTCATTGAGCTGTGGTGGGCCGATCGTTGCTCCGGGATCAGAGAATTTTGTGATCACACCAATTGCTAATCATAATTTAACGGTTCGTCCGATCGTTATACCTGATGAAAGTAAGATTCAGATCAAGCTCGAAGGTCGTGATAAACAGTTCTTGATAAGCCTCGATTCTCGAAGAGAGATCATCGAAGAAAAGGTGGTCTTGAATATTGAAAAAGAAAGCTTTAAAATCAACTTGGTTCATCTTAAAAATAAAGACTTTTTTGCCACTATCAGAGAAAAGCTGAAATGGGGCTTGGATATTAGAAATTAATCAGTTTTGAGAGCTTGATTGTCAAAAATAAAACGTAATTTTGCGTGCTTAATTTATGAGAAAAACTATCATTTCATTTGTAATCTTAATCCTCACTTCAACAGGTGTTTATAGTCAGAGCCTTGAAGCCGGAGTGATGGCAGGTGGAATGTATTATCTCGGTGATATAAATACAAAAAGCCATTTCTCAGAAGTAGGAGGGACAGCAGGTGTTGTTGCAAGGTATAATATCGATAAGCGTTGGGCATTCAGATTCAACGCATTGTTCGGTACAATTAGTGGCGACGACCTTAAAAGTATGGAGGTCGAAAATCGTAATCTGAACTTCAGAACTCCAATCTACGAATTTGCCATTATGGGTGAGTTTAACTTCTGGTCTTATGAAACTGGAAGTTCAGAGAATATCACTCCCTTTATTTATGCCGGAATCTCTGTTAGTTATTATCAGCCTCAAGCACGTATTGCTCCGGATACATATATCAGCTTAAGAGAGATCGGTACCGAAGGGCAGATCATTGGATATGCCGGAAGAACTATGTACGACAAGAGTACGATTGCCATTCCTTTTGGAATTGGTGCAAAATATAGCCTGACAAATAAAATTGGATTAACAGTAGAATGGGGAATGAGAAAAACCTTTACTGATTATCTGGATGATATCAGTACGACCTATTTCCTGGATGGTCCAACAGAACCAACTTCATTGAGATTACAACTTTCAGATCCTTTGGAGAATCATTTGGCAGGAATGGAAAGAGGAAATCCTGATACCAAAGATTGGTATTCATTTTTTGGGATCTCCCTAACCTATAAATTTAATTTGAATAGCGAGAATTGCGCTGAGTTTTAAGATATGAGTAAGAAAGACCTGATAGATATTAAACGTTTACCAAAACATATTGCGATCATCATGGATGGCAATGGCCGTTGGGCTAAGCAATTTGGTAAGATGCGTATTTTTGGTCACCAGAATGGTGTTAAAGCCGTTCGTGAAGCCTCAGAATCTGCTGCTGAACTAGGCGTAGAATTTCTAACACTTTATGCATTCTCAACTGAGAACTGGAACAGACCAAAGAAAGAGGTAGATGCTCTTATGAAATTATTGGTTGAAACTATCGACAAAGAAGTTCCTACTCTAAACAAGAATGACATCAAACTTCAAGCAATAGGAAACATTAAAAGTTTACCTGAAAACAGCTATAAACAGCTGAACAAAGCTATCGAAGAAACAAAGAATAATAAAAGGATGACCCTCAATCTGGCCTTAAGTTATAGTTCCAGATGGGAGCTTACAGATGCAATTCAAGAAATTGCTATGAAAGTGAAAAAAGGGGAGATCCAACCGGAAAATATAAACCAAGATCTAATTTCATCACATCTGGAAACAGCAAATATGCCGGATCCGGAGTTGCTCATAAGAACAAGTGGCGAATATCGAATTAGTAATTTTCTGTTATGGCAGATCGCTTATGCAGAGCTCTACTTTACCGATAAGCTATGGCCCGATTTTCGTAAAGAAGATCTCTATGAGGCCATTCTAGATTTCCAAAACAGAGAAAGAAGATTTGGTAAAACAAGTGAACAAATTTTAAACGCATAGGCAAGAATGATTAAGAAGGACTCTATTTGTGGTTTAGTAAGATTGAGTAAGCAGGCATTCCTGATTTCACTGTTAAGCTTAGTGATAATCCCTTTCAATTTATATGCTCAGGATACAGAGGAAAAGAAAAAGATAGATATTGACANGAGAGTCCCCAATCAGTATGAAATTGCCGGGATTGATGTTAAAGGGATTAGATATCTTGATGATAATGTAGTGATCATGCTTTCAGGATTGAATGTGGGCGACCGCATTAGTATTCCTGGTGATGATCTGGGTATAGCCATCAAGAAATTATGGAAGCAGGGTCTCGCTGAAAATATCAAGATCAATGTAACCGATAAGCAAGGTGATAAAGTTTGGCTCGAATTCGTTTTAACAGAAAAACCTCGTGTAAATCAATTGGTTTTTCCAGGTCTGAAACGAACTCGTATGGAAACCCTCCGAGATGAGATCGGAGTGAAGAGAGGTGAAGTTGTTACCAACTACCTTCTTTCGAAGATCAAGAATAATGTTGAGAAATTCTATGTTCAAAAAGGATTCCTGAATGTTGACGTAAATATCCGTCAGGTTGAAGATACAACCGTTAAAAATACGGTTAAACTGATCATTGATATCGACCCACATAAAAAAGTGAAGATCTATGAGATCAATGTCAAAGGTTCTGATAAAGTTGCTGAACACAAAGTGAAGAAATGGTTGAAGGAAACCAAAGAAAAAGGTCAATTCACTCCACTTCAAAACTTAGAGGACTTATTATTAGATGTTGCTTCAACAGCGATCAGATTCAATTTTGCTGATATGATCGATTCTTCAAGTACCTGGGGACGCGAAAACTTAAAGTTCAGAATTTTTAAAGCTTCAAGATTCATCAAAGCAGATTATGAAGAAGATCTGAAGAATATCATTTATAAGTATAATACTCAAGGTTTTCGTGATGCAAGAATCGTAAAAGATTCTATCTATAAATACGAAGACGGAATCAAAATCGATATAACAGTTGATGAAGGACGTAAATACTTCTTCAGAAATATCTTCTGGGTTGGTAATACCAAGTATTCATCTCAAGTTTTAAGTAATATTATGAAGATCCAAAGAGGTGATGTTTATAATAAAGAAAGACTTGAAACCAACTTGAATTACAATCCTAATGATATAGATATCAGTTCGTTATATATGGATGATGGATATCTTTTCTTCCAAGCTAATCCTGTTGAGGTAGCTGTAGAGAATGATTCTATCGATATTGAGATTCGTATCAGTGAAGGTGAGCAAGCTCGTATCAATAAAGTAACAATTTCCGGTAATACCAGAACAAATGATCATGTTGCAATGCGTGAGATCAGAACACGTCCTGGTCAGTTGTTCAGTCGTGAAAATATTATCCGTACTACTCGTGAGCTTTCGCAACTAAGATTCTTTGATCCTGAGAATATTATTCCTGATGTACAGCCAAACCCTGCAAGTGGAACAGTTGATATCGAGTATCAGGTTGAAGAAACTTCTTCAGACCAGATCGAACTTTCAGGTGGTTGGGGATATGGCCGTTTCATAGGTACTTTAGGTCTTTCATTCAACAACTTCTCATTGAGAAATATGTTCAAAAAAGGAGCTTGGAAACCGATCCCTTCAGGTGACGGACAAAAACTTAGTTTACGTTTCCAAACATATGGTTCTGGATATTTCAACTATAGCATTTCATTTACTGAACCTTGGTTCGGTGGTAAGAAGCCAAACTCATTCAGTTTATCATATTTCCATTCACTTTATTCGAATGGATTACCTAAAGGCGATGAAAACAGAGCATCATTTAAAACAGATGGTATCACCATTGGTTTAGGTAAGCGATTAAGCTGGCCAGATGACTTCTTTACTTTGTATCATGGTTTCAACTTCCAGGTTTATACGCTGGATAATTATACAAATATCTTCCGCTTCGGAACAGGCAATGGTAGATATCATAACTTCAACTATACGATTGCATTCGGTCGTAACTCGATCAGTGCACCGATCTATCCAAGATATGGTTCTGAGATCTCTCTTAGCCTTGAGCTAACGCCTCCATACTCATTATTGAGTGGCAAAGATTACTCAACTATGGAGGATGATGAGAAATTTAGGTGGATCGAGTATCATAAGTGGAAGTTCAACTCAGCATGGTATATTGAGTTAGCTGATAAACTTGTATTGGGAACAAAAGCAAGATTTGGTTTCTTAGGTACTTATAACGACGATATCGGTATTACTCCATTCGGTAGATTCTATCTTGGTGGTGATGGTTTATCAGGTACTTATAACCTAGATAGTCGAGAGATCATCGCAATGCGTGGTTATGCAAATGAGTCGATCACTCCTGAATATTTCAGAGATCGTAATATTGGAGCAAGTATTTATGCAAAATATACCTTAGAACTACGTTACCCATTAAGTTTGAATCCAAGTGCAACCATTTATACGATCGCTTATGTTGAAGCAGGTAATGCTTGGGCAGGATTCGATGAATTCGATCCATTCTCACTACGCAGATCTGCAGGTATTGGTATTCGTGTATTCATGCCGATGTTTGGTTTCTTAGGACTTGACTGGGCGTATGGTTTCGACGAAATCCCAGGTATCCCTGATGCAAATGGAGCACAATTCCACTTCTCAATTAATCAGTCGATCGATTAATTTGGCAAGTTATTTGTTTTTAAATGTTCAGAAAGAACATATTAATCAATTAATACAATTACATTATGAAAAAAGTTGTCCTATTATTAGTTATAGGTTTATTCTCTATGGCTACATATGCACAGCGCTACGCCTATGTAGATACCGATTATATCCTTCAGAATATCCCTGAATACTCAGATGCTCAGGAAGTATTGGATCAGCTGGCAAAACGTTGGCAAAGTGAGATTGAAGCTCAATATAAAGAAGTTGAAAAGCTTTATAAGAAGTATCAATCAGAAGCAAGTTTATTACCTGATGATCTAAGAACTCGAAGAGAAGAAGAGATCGTTAGCAAGGAAAGAGCGATCCAGAAATTTCAGCAAGAGAAATTTGGTCAGGAAGGTGAACTATTCAAGAAACGCATGGAATTAGTTCAACCAATTCAGGAAAAGATCTTCAATATCATTGAAAATATAGCTCAAACAAGAAATCTAGACTTTGTCTATGATATTTCAAGCGGTGCAACGGTCTTATATGCCAATCCGCAACTTGATATCAGTGATGAAATCTTAAGAGAAATGGGAACCATTGTCAATCGCTAATAAAACATAAAAATCCTGATCCTCGAGTATCGAGGTGAAGGAATTCTAAAATACAGAGCACAGCCACTTAAAGCTGTGCTTTTTTTAAGATTTTAATCACCAAAAGCTAACAGCCAAAAGCTAATAGCTAAGCATCTCAAGTGATTTAAATCCAGTTAAAAAGAGCCATTCTAAATATAGAAAGACGATATTAAAAATCTTTAATAAAATTTAACCTTTATTAAGAAATAAATGCTTTCGTTTTTCATTTATTTGTCTAAATTTGTGGCTGTTAATCTAGTTACGAACTTTAAAAAGAGAAAATGAAAAGATTATTAGTTGTATTAAGCATTGTTTTATTAGCATGTACAGGTACATTTGCACAAACGAATGCAAAACTTGGTTATATCAATTCTGCGGAATTATTAAGTATTATGCCAGGTGCTGACACGGTAGAGACTAAATTAAACGAGCACAGAGAATCTTTGGCACAAACTATCCAAACTATGTATGGTGAGTACCAAAATAAAGTTCAAGACTACCAAAACAACGTGGCTACTATGTCACAAATTATTCGTCAGACAAAAGAGAAAGAAATCCAGGATCTTGAAAGAAGAATTCAGGAATTCCAACAAAGTGCTGATCAAAGCTTCGCAAACAAAAGAGCTGAATTATTATCTCCATTATTGAACAGAGCTAAAGAAGCAATCGATGCTATAGCTAACGACAATGGATATACGTATATCTTTGACACTAGCATTGGTGCATTGATCTACTTCGAAAAAGGTGATAACATCATGCCTCTAGTAAAAGCTAAATTAGGAATCGAGTAAGAAATTACGTTTCTATATAAGGAAGCCGTCTCTGAAAAGGGGCGGCTTTTTTTGTTTACGTTTACACGCTATACGTTGTACGTTTGCATGTTATTTTTGAAACAACTATTGAATTTCTGAATCTCACAACCAGTTTATCTGGAGAATGGTTTTATTTGATTATAAAGTCTAGGTCATTATCTGTAATTGAATGAATTAGGCCTTCGGTGTTATTATATTCAAAGTAAGTTAAATGTAACCAGCTATAATTATAGATCGCTATGATTCCATACTTTGGGTTGTAAAATATGAAAGACTCTTCATCCTGAACATTTTTTAAATCGTAATTGTATTTAAAAACTTCTATATCATTGCCATTGAGATGGAACAGCTTAGTCGAAACCAGTTCACATGTATCCTGATTAAATAATATTCTGCTTGCTGATTCATCAAAAGGATCAATCATATATTTAAAAATTGACTTATTCTCTTTTAAATAATAATATTCAATCGCTTCTGGGTTTATAAGTCTAATTAAGGGATCAGAATCTATCTGAGTTTCAGAATCTGTACTGAAAAGTTTGTAATGATATATTGTGATTGTTTCATTTTTATTATAGGAACATGAGAGAATAATAATTAACAAAGCAAATGAAAGGAAATTGTATTTCAATCTCATTATTTTAAATGGTTTAAAAGGCTAATAACAATAATATCCAACCATTCAACTATTCAACTACTCAACTACTGAACCACTTAACCTACTTATACCAACTGGCATACATCGAATAACTCTTAGCTATTCTTTCGATCTCGCCAGTTATTAATTCAGGGTCGATGTCTTTGAGTTTCTTGGCAGGCATACCTCCATAAACGGAACCCGTTTTAACTACTGTATCTTTTGATACGACAGCTCCGGCTGCAATAATAGAATTGCTCTCAACTACTGCACCATCCATTACAATTGCTCCCATGCCGATCAATACATTATCATGAATGGTACACCCATGAATGATGGCCGAATGTGCGATACTTACATTGTTTCCAATGTTTACAGGTGCTTTTTGATAGGTGCAGTGAATTACCGCATTATCCTGAACATTCACATTATTCCCGATTCGGATATAATGTACATCTCCTCGAACTACACCATTAAACCAAACACTGCAATCATCACCCATGATCACATCACCAACTATAGTTGCATTATCTGCTAAAAAACTATTCTTCCCAATCTGAGGAGTAAATCCTCTCACTTCTTTTATTAATGCCATGTTTCAAAGATATTATTTCGTCTTCGGATAGTCAATTGAATAATGTAAGCCGCGGCTTTCTTTGCGTTTCTTTGCCATTTTAATGATCAGATAAGCTACATTGATCAGATTTCTCAACTCACAGATCTTTACGGTTAACACACTTTGTTCATAAAGATCTTCAGTTTCTCTGTAAATGATCTCCAATCTGTCAAGGGCACGTTTTAAACGTAAGTCGGAACGTACAATACCTACATAAGAACTCATGATCTGTTGCAGTTCTTTATACGATTGCGTTACCAATACCATTTCCTCATTCAGATGTGTTCCTGATGAATCCCAATCAGGTATTTCATCACATAAAGCGATTTTCTCAATCTTATCAATTGCATCTAAGCTTGCTCTGTGTGAGAAAACCGCAGATTCTAGTAATGAGTTGGAAGCTAGTCGGTTTGCGCCGTGTAATCCTGTGGATGCACACTCACCTGAAGCATATAAGTTTTCGATTGAAGTCTTACCGAATTCATCAACCTTAATCCCACCGCAAGTGTAATGTGAAGCAGGAACAACAGGAATCATTTCCTTAGTAATATCGATGCCAATGCTCAAGCATTTAGCATAGATCTTTGGGAATTTATTGATGGTTTCATTCTTATCCAGATGTGTGCAATCAAGATAAACATGATCGTCACCACTTAGTTTCATTTCCGTATCAATAGATCTTGCAACAATATCACGAGGAGCCAATGAACCGCGTTCATCATATTTATGCATGAATTCTTCCCCTTTGCATGTTTTTAGGATCCCACCATGACCTCTCATAGCTTCTGTGATCAGGAAGCTTGGTTTTTCTTCCGGATTGTATAATGAAGTAGGATGGAACTGGAAAAATTCCATATTCTCGATCAATCCTTTTGCACGATAAACCATCGCAACTCCATCACCGGTAGCTATTTCAGGATTCGTAGTTGTATTATAAACGTTACCAGCACCTCCGGTAGCCAACAAAGTAACTTTTGATAGTACCATATCAATTTTTTTAGTTTCAGGATTTAAGAAATAGGCCCCATAACATTTTACGCCTTCTGACTTTTTATTTATTTCTTGTCCTAAATGGTGCTGAGTGATTAGATCGATCGTAAAAGCATTCTCGATCATCTCAATATTAGGATGATTTCGAATATTCTCTAATAAAGCTCTTTGGATCTCTTCCCCGGTACTGTCTTTATGGTGCAGAACGCGATATTCTGAATGTCCGCCTTCTTTGGCAAGATCATATCTTCCACTTTCTTTCTTATCGAATTGGGTTCCCCAATCAATAAGTTCTTTTACTCGATCGGTAGACTCAGTGATCGTGATTCGAACGATCTCAGGATTACTAAGGTCATCACCTGCAACCATCGTGTCTTTAATGTGCTTTTCGTAGGTGTCTGGTGTGTACATAACTGCAGCGATGCCACCCTGGGCATATCGGGTAGCAGTTTCAGCAGCTTCATTCTTGGAAATGATACACACTTTCCCATAGTCGGCTACTTTTATGGCAAAGCTTAATCCCGCAATTCCGGAACCGATCACCAAAAAATCGACTTTCTTTCTCATGACGTTGGTAAATTCTATTAGCTTAGGTTAATAGGGCTTATAAACCCAGAAGGTTTTCAATAGGATCTTTTCCTTTGAATAACATTTTCTCAGGATTCTCAAGCAATTCTTTCACTTTTACAAGGAATCCAACAGAGTCTTTACCATCAATAATGCGATGATCATAAGATAATGCAACATACATCATCGGATGGATTTCCACTTTGCCATTCACAGCAATCGGACGTTCGACGATATTATGCATACCCAGAATTGCTGATTGTGGAGGATTGATTATTGGAGTTGAAAGCATAGATCCGAATACACCTCCATTTGTTATGGTAAATGTTCCTCCTTGCATTTCATCCAGTGAAAGTTTACTGTTTCTAGCCTTGGTAGCTAATTCAAGGATGGATTGCTCGATTTGAGCAAGACTCATCTGTTCAGCATTACGGATTACAGGAACCATAAGACCTTTAGGTGCACTTACGGCAATACCCATGTCCACATATTTATGAGAAACGATCTCTTCACCATCGATCATTGCATTTACCATTGGAAAGTAAGCAAGAGCTTCTGTAACTGCTTTTGTGAAAAAAGACATAAATCCCAATCCTACTCCATGAAGTTCCTTGAATTGCTCTTTATACTTCTTGCGAATATTCATGATAGGAGTCATATTAACCTCATTGAAAGTGGTTAACATGGCAGTCTCATTCTTTACCGAAACTAATCGTTCAGCAAGTTTAACTCTCAAACGACTCATCGCCTTCCTATCTGTATCACGAGAACCTGTAAATTCAGGTACTTCCTCAACCGGAGCTTTGGCATTAGCTTTAGCCTTTGCGAAAAATTCTACATCCTTCTTCCCGATTCTTACACCTTTAAAGAATTCTAGTAAAGCTTCTTCAGAAATATCTTCCTGATCCATCAGCTTTTGAGCAAGAGGAGAAATATGTGCAATCGAAGGAGCTTTCTCTTTAACTTCTTCTGATACTAAAGTCTCAGCTTTAGCCTTAGCTTTAGCTTTTGGCTCTTCTTTAGCTTCTTTCTTCGGTTTAGCCTCACCTTTACCATTTGTATTAATGCTGGCAATTACTGCTCCTACATCGATCATATCTCCTGCCTCTACAAGGCATTCAATAGTACCAGATTCTTCTGCACTAATACTAAGTGTTGCTTTGTCTGAATCTATTTCAGCAATTTCCTGATCCTTTTCAACAAAATCACCATTCTCAACCAGCCATGATGCAAGTTGTACTTCAGTGATTGATTCTCCCGGACTGGGTACTGTGATGTCTATTTTCATTTCGACTTAAAATCTTTTCTTTTGCTATAACTTCTTTTCTGCAGAGAATGACTTACTGCTTACATCTTCATTTTCATTGATGGACTCCTCAAATGTACGCCATTTATTTCCAATACATGCCATCGCACATTCTTTATTCACCATCGGACAAGCACATTCTTCAAAAGCCTTATCAATGATCTTTTGTTGCTGAATTTGATGGAATTTACTAGAGCCGGTTGCAGGTGAACCACTGGCCGGGCGCGCGATCACTTTAAGATTAACTTCTTTGAAGCAGTGATGCATAAATGTCCAGGCACCCATATTTACAGATTCTTCCTGAACCCAGATCCAGTTTTGAGCTCCATCATATTTCTCGATCAGCTTCTTCAACTGTTTTACGGGTAATGGGTAGATTTGTTCCAGTCTTACAATAGCAACACTTTCATTTTTTAGCTTCTGTCGTTCAGCTTCAAGCTCATAATAAAGCTTCCCTGAGCATAATAAAACCTTTTTTACCTTCTTTGGATCAGCGATTGCATCATCGATCACTTCTTGGAATCCGCCTTTGCTAAAGTCATCAATAGATGATACACATTGTGGGTGTCTCAATAAACTTTTCGGTGTGAAAATGATCAATGGCTTTCGGAAATCTCGCTTTAGTTGTCTTCTTAAAATATGGAAGAAGTTTGCAGGAGTAGTAATATTCGCTACCTGCATATTATATTCTGCACAGAGGATCAGGAATCTTTCCAATCTCGCACTTGAGTGTTCTGGTCCTTGTCCTTCATAACCATGAGGAAGATACATAACCAGATCATTCATTACATTCCATTTGTCTTCAGCACTGCTGACAAACTGATCAATTATGGTTTGTGCGCCATTATTAAAATCTCCAAATTGGGCTTCCCAGATCGTTAAACTATGCGGTGAAGTGAGAGAATATCCATAATCAAAACCGAGAACTCCATATTCTGATAAAGGTGAATTATAGATCTCGATCTCTTCCTGACCTTTAGCAATATTATTCAACGGAATATATTCCTGCTCTGAATCTTCAACCCTTAATACTGCATGTCGATGCGAAAAAGTTCCCCTCGCAACATCTTGTCCACTTAAACGAATAGGCACTTTCTCTGCAAGCAAACTGCCGTACGCAAGCAATTCAGCCATTGCCCAATCAATTGAAGTTCCTTCCTTGATCATCTTCATGCGCTGTTCCTGAAGTTTCGCAGTCTTACGGAAGAAAGACAGGTTTGAAGGTAGTTCAGAAAGCTTAGTTCCGATCTCTAAAAGATTCTTTTTAGCAACTCCAGTATTAGGAGAAGTATCAAAATCTTCAGGTTTTGCTTTACGAATGTTCTTCCAGGTATCTTCTAAGAAAAAGGAAATATGCGTTTTATCTATTTTCTTGGCTTCTTCATAACTACGATCCAGAAGATTCGACCATCTGCTTTCGATCTTCTCGATCTTTGCCTGATCGATCTCGTTTCTATCAGTCAATACCTTTTTATAGATTTCCTGCGGATTCGGATGTTTAGCGATCGCCTTATATAATAATGGTTGAGTGAATCTAGGTTCATCACCTTCATTATGTCCATATTTTCGGTAGCAAAGCAGATCAATGAAAACATCTTGCTTGAACTTTTCTCGATAATCCATTGCAAGGAGAGTCGCTGTAACAACTGCTTCAACATCATCACCGTTCACATGAAAGATCGGTGATTTAATGGTTTTTGCAATATCTGTACAATAAGTTGAAGTACGTGCATCTATATAATTTGTTGTAAAGCCAATTTGGTTATTTACAACAATATGAACCGTTCCTCCTGTTTTATAGCCTTTAAGCCCAGACATCTGCGCTACTTCATAAACAATTCCTTGTCCAGCAATTGAAGCATCTCCATGAATAAGTATAGGTGTTACTTTTGAGAAATCACCATTATATTCACGATCAATTTTTGCTCTTGCAATTCCTTCTACAACAGGGTTTACAGCTTCAAGGTGAGATGGGTTAGGAGAAAGAGTAAGCTTTACTTCATGTCCTTTTGTAGTATTTCTTTTTGCTGTATAACCAAGATGGTATTTAACATCACCTAAGAGATACTCATCATCAAATTCTTTTCCTTCTACAACAGGGTTAACAGCTTCAAGGTGAGA
>PARP01000037.1 GCA_002711565.1 Bacteroidota bacterium | reverse complement strand
AGGGATTCCTGCTGTTTGGCTTCGTCTTCAATTAATAAATCATAACCTACACCTTGAACTGCTTTTCTTAGTTTTTCAGCATTAGTTATGTTGGATAAATATTCAACGGTCAGATTCCCTGTCGCATAATTTACGGAAGCATTTACCACTCCTTCTTGATGTGTTACGATACTTTCTGCACTACTCGCACAAGAAGCACAAGTCATTCCCAAAACAGGGAAAGTTTGCGTAAGTGTATTTTGATTTGTTGTTGCCATATCTCGATTGTTTTAATTACAATGCAAAGTTGGCAACAATGGGTAGTTTTTTAGTTGTGGAATTTTGGAAATGATTTGTAAGATTTACCTATACCTCATCCAAAGGCTTTCTTCTCTCTTCACGTATCTTTTTAAAATGACTGGGGGAAAGCCCTGTTACTTTTTTAAATTGATTACTTAAATAAGCAACACTTGAATAATTTAAACGGAATGCGATTTCGCTCAAAGATAATTCATCATAAACCAATAACTCCTTTACCTTTTCTATCTTTTGAGCAATAAAATATTTTTCAATGGTAGTTCCTTCTACTTCAGAGAATAGATTGGATAAATAGTTGTAATCGTGAAAGAGTTTACCACTTAATACATCTGAAAGATTGGTTTTCGTTTCATTATCCTGATGATGTACCAAGTCAATGATAGTATTTTTTATTTGCTCAATCAGGCGACTTTTTTTGTCATCAATCATTTCAAAGCCTAATGACACCAACGCTTTACTAAATTTTTCTTTTTCTTGTGTTGTGAGTTCTTTTTCAAGTGTTACTTCTCCCAATTGTACATCTGTAGGCTCAATTCCTAATTTGTCCAATTCGCTTTTTACCGCCATAATACAGCGGTTGCAAACCATATTTTTTATAAAGAGTGTTGTCATATTTTTTCCGAATACTTCAATTTTATCACGAGTGTTTTTTTAGCTTGCAGAGAACTCGGTTATATGTGCACATATTATACACTTATCGAACTAAATGTTGAAATATAAGTGCATAAAAGTGTTTTTATTCCTCACTTCAATTTGGGGAGAATAACTAAGTTAAGGTGAGTTAAAGATATAAAAAAAGTATTTAATGTATCTAGAGTACTTCAAGTACTTTGACTTGTGAATTCATCGCATTTGGTAGAGTTCACTTCGGTCCTTGAAATGTGTGACTCAGGAATGTTCTACCTTAAATTTTCACTTTGCAAGTTTCAATGTTTGAGCCTTAGAACCCTTGAACCCTTGAGCCCTTGAGCCCTTGAGCTCTTGAACCCTTGAACCCTTGAACCCTTGAACCCTTGAACCCTTGAACCCTTGAGCCCTTGAGCCCTTGAGCCCTTGAACCCTTGAACCCTTGAACCCTTGAACCCTTGAGCCCTTGAGCTCTTGAGCCCTTGAGCCCTTGAGCCCTTGAGCTCTTGAACCCTTGAGCTCTTGAACCCTTGAGCTCTTGAACCCTTGAGCATAAAGATCTTCTCACATTGCTCGAAGAAGTCATCCTTTTCCTAATTTCTAGCGATCTTCGGATTGAACAACTTCATCATATCCTTCATTTTGAATGGCTTACTGATCACGTCATTCATTCCGGCTTCGATGAATCGTTCTTCGTCGCCTTCCATAACTGCTGCAGTTAACGCTACAATGCGGATCGGATCGATGGCCAATTCTTTTTCTTTCTCACGTATGATCTTTGTGGCTTCAATTCCATCCAGTACTGGCATTTGGATATCCATTAGGATGAGATCATATTTATTTCTTTCCTTCATGAACATATCGATCGCATCTTCTCCATTCTGTGCGATCTCTACCGTATGTCCAAATTTCTCCAACGCATATTTCTCAACTTTCTGATTGATGGCATTGTCTTCTGCTAGTAGTACATGTAATGATTTTTCATAATCATTATTATATTCATAACTATCATCCGTAAACTTATCGCTCTCAGGTGCTTCACCTTTTTCAAGCTCTAGAGTGAACCAGAATCGTGAACCAACACCTTCTTCACTTTCAACGCCCATTTTACCGTCCATCAGTTTACATAACTCAAAGGAAATTGCCAATCCTAAACCGGTTCCTCCGAATTTTCGTGTATAGGAAACATCAGCCTGAGAGAATGCATTGAATAAGAGATCAATATTTTCTTCAGAGATTCCAATTCCCGTATCTTTTACCTCACAACGTAGGATGAATTTATTATCAAATTCCTTCACCTTCTCCATTACAACATCGATTTTCCCTTCGTCAGTGAATTTGAGTGCATTCCCAACCAAGTTGATGAGGATCTGTTTGATTCGAACAGGGTCACCTTTTACATATTTCGGAATGTCTTTAGCAAAGAATGAGTTTAGTGCAATACCTTTTTGCTGTGCTTTGAATCGCATGAGCATCAGGGTTTGTTCAATTTCCTTGCTAAGATCCAGATCGATATTCTCAAGATTAATATTTCCGGTCTCTATTTTTGAGAAATCCAGAATATCATTGATAATGATCAGAAGGTTATTTCCGCTGACTTCTATGATTCTAAGCAATTCTTTTTGTTCCTGATCCATATCTGTACTTCTAAGCATTTCTGCAACACCAATGATTCCGTTCATTGGCGTACGGATCTCATGGCTCATATTTGCGAGGAACATGGATTTTGTTCTACTTGCTGCAATAGCCACTTCTTTAGCTTCAAATAGTTCTTTATTGAGAGAATGTAACGCTTCTTTTTGCTGGTGAAGATCGAGGAATACTTTTACTTTACCTCTAAGGATTTCAGGAACGATCGGTTTTGAGATAAAATCTACGGCACCGCTTTCAATTCCTTTGATCACATGAAATTCATCCTTATAAATTGCTGAAACGAATATCACAGGAAAAAACTCTGTACTTGGATCATCATGCAGAATCTGAACGGTTTCATATCCGTCGATTCCCGGCATTTGAATGTCGATGATACCCATAGCGAATTTATGATGTAAGGTTAGTGCCAGGGCATCATTACCGTTTAAGGCCCGTACAAATTCAACATCAAGATTTGATAAAATACTTTCGAGCGCGATGAGGTTTTCCAACTTATCATCAACGATTAAGATCTTAGGCTTTTCTGTATTATTCATTTCTATTAATTTTTATATAACCAAACTCTCATTAAACTAAATAGTCTTTCGGCTTCCAATGGCTTTGATAAATATTCATTGGCACCGGCATTCATGCATTTCTCAGCATCATTCTTCATGGCTTTTGCAGTTAATGCGATGATAGGTAAATCTTTGAAACGTTGCATCTTACGGATCTTTTTCATGGATTCATATCCATCCATTACCGGCATCATGATATCCATCAAAACCAGGTCGACATCCGGATTTTCATTCAAACGCTCAATTCCGATCATTCCGTTTTCAGCTTTCAATACCTGAATATTCTTTTCTGCAAGGATCTTCGTAAGTGCGAATACATTACGCATATCATCATCCACGATCAATACTTTCTTATTCTTTAGAATATCATCTTTGGCGTGTAGTTTAGTGATGATATTTTGCTGTTGTTCGGGTAATTCNTTCACAACTCTGTGCATGAATAATGCAGTTTCGTCAAGTAATCTTTCCTGAGATTTTACACCTTTGATAATGATAGAATTGGAATATTTTGCCAGTTCTTCATTCTCTTCTTTACTCAATTCCTTTCCGGTATAAACGATCACAGGAGGAACATCGATATCTTTTATTCTTTCGATCTTTTTAAGCAGATCAAATCCCGACATGTCAGGTAATCCTAAGTCGAGGATCATGCAATCGTAATGCTTCTTCTTTAGTTGCTTTAAACAATCTTTACCACTAATAGATTCTGTAATATTGATACCCGCTTCACCGATCAATTTGCGGATGCTTTTACGTAAATTTTCATCATCCTCAACAATAAGTAGCTCTCGCATATCCTTCTGAATGAAACTTTCGATCTTATTGAATGCTCCGGTTAGTTCTTCCTGAGAAACAGGTTTTGTACTGAATCCTATGGCGCCTTTTTCGGATGCATCTAAAGAGAAATCCATTGCCGACATCATATGCACAGGTATATGTCTTGTGTGAGCACTGTATTTAAGAGTATCCAGAACCTTCATTCCATCAATATCCGGAAGCTTAATATCCAGAATAATGGCTGAAGGATGATGTTGGTTAGCAAGGGCTAATCCTTCTGAACCTCTAGTAGCTACGAGTGTTTTGAAACCTGAAGATTTTGCATGCTTTTGCAATATTCTTGCGAAGTGAACATCATCTTCAATGATCAGAATAACCTGATCTTCTTTAGCTAAGAGTGCTCGATCATCTTCAATATGTGCATGTTTGATCGGCTTATCATCTGTAGTATAAACCTTAGTTTTTAGATCATCCAGTGAGATGGGATTTTCCTCCACTTTAGGTTCAGATTCTACCTTTGAATCTTTTAGTTTCACAGCTTGAGCCTGTGCTTGAGCATTAATTGGTATAAAAAGCGTAAATGTTGAACCTTTATCCAATTGACTTTCCAGTTGGATCTCACCACCCATGAGTTTGGCAAGTTCTTTTGATATTGAAAGACCTAATCCAGTTCCTCCATATTTACGAGAGGTGCTTCCATCGGCTTGTTTGAAGGCTTCAAAGATCATCTCGATCTTATCTTTTGAAATTCCAATTCCTGTGTCAGTTACCGAAATACCTAAAGTTTCATGATGTTTCAGATGTTCATTATGATATTCCTGATCAGCTTTGGGTTTGAACAGCTTAATACTGATCTTACCTTCTTGAGTGAATTTGATGGCATTAGAAGTTAAATTTTTCAATACTTGTCCTAATCTTTGGAAATCTGTATAGATCTTTTCTGGAACACCTTTATCAACTTGTACTTCAAAGACCAGTTTCTTTTCATCCGCCATATGTTGGAAACCTTGCTGTAAGCTAGATTTGATCTCTTCAGGAGTGAAATGGTCATAATTCATCAGCATCTTACCGGATTCGATCTTCGACAGATCTAAAATGTCATTGATCAGCTTAAGGAGATCTTTACCACTATTATAAATGATATCCAATGACTCAATTTGCTCTTGATCGAAATTGTTATTCGGATTTCCACTCAGGTTTTTAGAAAGTATTAGTAAGCTGTTCAAAGGAGTTCTTAATTCATGCGACATATTCGCCAGGAACTCTGATTTATATGTGCTTGAAGCTTCCAGTTCAATAGCTTTCTTTTCCAGGTCTTTCTTTACATACTCTAGATCAGCATTCTTCTCATTTACACGTTGTGTCTCAATTTCTAGAGATTTGGTTTTTTCTTCAAGTTCTTCATTGATCACCCTTAGTTCTTCCTGCTGAGTTTGAAGGTTGGATTCGGATTTGGTAAGCTCAACCGTCTTTTCCTCCAGCTCGGCATGGCTTTTTCTTAGTTCATCCTGCTGAGAGCTGAGTTCCTCATTTTGTTGCTGTAATTCGGCTTGTTGCTGTTGAAGTGTTTCAGCTTGCTCAAGTGTTTTACCGAGGAGCTTATTCATTTCATCGCGATCTTTAATGGATTTAAATCCGATTGCGATACTTTCATTCATGCGATCCAGAAATTCTCTTTGTAATTCAGGTACTTCTTTTGAGAAACCGATCTCGATCACACCTAAAACTTCATTATTGAAAATGAATGGAATAATAAGAATTTGCTCAAGTTTAGTTTTTCCCAATCCTGATTGGAGCATCATATAATCTTCCGGAACTTCTGTGAAAACCAATGTGCGTTTTTCTTTAACTGCTTGTCCGATAATGCCTTCGCCAATTTTGAAACTTAATGCAGTAGCTCTGCGATTATCAAAACAGAATGCACCGATCTGATTTAGTTGATCTTCAGCACGGTAATAGATGGTTCCTACACGCATATCAGTGATCTTTCCGAGCAGACTCAATACTTCGGTGGCTAGATCCTCGAGTGATTTTTCTCCTCTGAGAACATCACCCATTTGTACTGACGAAGTTTGGATCCAGCTTTCTTTTTCTTGCTCAGTAGCATATTTCTGAAGGTTCTGCTGCATTTTTAGAAGTGCATTTCCTAAAAGATCTTCATTGCCTGCCGGAGAATAATCCGAATCGAATGTTGCATCACCTATCTGCTGCGCAAAATCTGTGTTTTTCTTTACTGATGCAGATAATTGCATTAAAGCTCGGGCCATATCGCCAAGTTCATCTTTTGCTTTATCATTTAAATTGATGTCTTTGCGGATCTTACCAATTGCTAGATCGTTTAATATGCTAGTTCCTTTTTTAAGAGGATCTGCAATGCGATTTGCTATGAAAACCGAGATCAAAGTGATCAATACTAATCCGATGATTGCCAGAATTATGGTTGTAATGAGCTGATTATAGGCTTTTGCCATGATCACACTATATGGAACTGCGATACCAATTGACCAAGGCGTATCTGTATTACCAACATATACCGGTGCGAATGACATATAATAAGTTTGTCCGTCTTTTTCAAATGTGAAAGAGAAATCATCACCATTCGCAATGTTTGGATTTACATCTATATCTGGAAACAGATCATTAGCATTTGTACCTGCAAGTTTTGTATCAGGATGCGTTACCAGTATCCCATCATTGGTTACAAGCATAGCATAACTCTTTTTAAAAGGTTGAATGGTATCCACCATACTTTGAAGTGTCGATAAAGGAACATCAACACCTATAACACCCATAAACTGCTCGTTTACAATAATAGGAGCGATCAGATTGGTTTGATAGATCTCGTCTTTCTTTAGTCCACTATATGCATAATAATATGGATTAAGAATGGTTTCTTCTCTTCTTTCTTTTGGAAGGGTATAATATTCACTGCTGAATAATGGTGTTGTTATAGTATCCGTATTATTCTCCTCAAGATGGATCTTCCCATTCATTTTGAAAAAAGTAGGAGAGTAGTTTCCAATGAGTGTACTTCCTGCTTTATTGATAAAAGATCGATCACGATTATCGATTGTGTAAGGCTCCCAGATGGTCCATAGAGAAAGGAAATTCTCATTTCTTTCCAATAAATTTGTTAGCTGGCTGTTAAAATACTCACGACGATTATTTTCTTTGATCGACTCAAAATCCTCAAATACTTGAGAGAGAAGTCGAACAGCATCCATATACTCATTCAGGTTGTTGGCCGATAAGGCTGCAAATTCACGAGCATAATTATCTGTAATGTTTTCGGCATCATCTTTCACGATACGATTAGTTCGCAGTGCAACAATACTTAAGACAACTACAAAAATGATAAATGATGAAATCAGAAATGAGGCTAGCATTTTAGAGCGAATGCTATTTTTTATCCTCTTTAGGAATAGATTCTTCATGATCTAAGGGGTTTAGATTATGTAAATTAATAAGGCAGGATTAACATTTAATAAGCTTGGGTAAACGAAATCAAAACTAATTCTGCTCAGGTGCGGCGGCAAATTAGAAAATCATATACAGAGAAATAAGATGTGATATTATTGTTACTAACAATGATTTTTTGAAAAGTCTGTAAGTGGCTGAAAAGGATGGAGTTGATTGATTGAAGGTGATAAATATTAGGTTCAGTGGATACAGGATGACTTCTACGAGCGGTTCGGGAACTAAGTGACCAAAGTAAAGCGAGCAGATGTCATCCTTAAAGGAAAATTGGAAAACTGATATAATGAAATTGATAATTAGTTAAGATCTTTAGAGTTCTGGAGTAATTAATCTTTTTAGGGATGGCATCCTCTCTCTCTGGTCGAGGAAGTCATCCCTTCTTACAAGTAATAGAATTGCTTATATCCTTTATTTCAATAAACCCTTTAACCCTGATACCTTAGACTTACCAACTCATTGATCTTCTCCATTAATTGGTCGCTATCTTTAAATTGCATAGCTCGTGGAGTATTGATAGTATAAACCGCTGTGTGTCCGCGGTTTCCTTTAAGGAAGTATTGACCTAAACGCACCCAATCCCATTCTTTTTTACAAATATCCTTTACGGCTTCAGAAATGACCAAAGATTTTTCCACTACTCGTGTATGTCCCTCAAGTCTGGATGCTCGATTTACGGCATCTCCAATAATGGTATAATCCATTTTTATATCTGAGCCCATATTGCCTTCGATGACCGGACCTTGCGCCATTCCGAAACCTGAATAAAGCAGTCGGAGAGGAGAGTCCTCATCTGCAATTCTGCGTAATGTATATAATTCCTCGAGGATCTCATCGCATGCCTCTATCGCAGCATCGGCAGAATCAATATCGAAATAGGCCATCAACCCATCACCAATATATTTGTTTACCTCGCCTCCCTTTTCCGTGATGATGCGCGTGCAGATCTCAAAGTAGGTATTGATCACCAGAAAAACGTCTGCAACATTCAATTCTTCACTCATATAAGTATATGAAAGAATATCACCAAAAAGAATGACGCGTTCTGTTTGTCGAGGTTCTACATTTAGCGGGTTCAAACCATCACTAATGATCTTAAGCACGCTTGACTGAGTATATTTCTCAACAATAGTATGCGAATCCAATAATGCTTGTAGTAATAACTTAATGGGGCGACTGAGTTCATCTGTCCGTCTATCCAAATTGATCACCTTCATCGACCATTCCGGGAAATAAAGTTCGGAGATATTCTCTTCAGTCTTGAGGCAAAGTACATCTTCATGTCTTTTATCCTCCTTAATCTTTTTATATAAAGTGTGTATCGCCTCATCTTCACCTTCAATGATTTGAAAGAAGAGTTCATTGAAATAGATGAGGATTCCAGTAATCCCAGCTTCTTTATTATTGAGCTGAGACTCTACACCAAGCGTATTTAATTCATAAGAACTTAGTTTAGTTTTAAGCCGACTAATATAGGTTATGCGTTTCATTCTTGGGTTAAGTAGTTGAGCTTAGAAAATTACGAATTACGAATTACAAATTACGAAGAAATCTAATATCTATATTTGCAATCTGCTATCTAATATCTGCTATCTAATATCCTTGAGGTCCATCCCATTCATTGAGTCCAAGATCTTCTAGTAGGGATTTTCTTACTGGTTCCGTAGCATCATTGATCTTTTGAAAGCCAAAATCGAGGCCGGCAATAGTTCGTAGTGGACGACTACCATTCGGCATCTCAATTAGCTTGTCGAATGTATCAATTACTAATTGTGGATCTATAGGAACATCAGGGTTTTGATAGAGTTCTTGAACTTGTTGTCCAAAGCTTTCACTATATTCCATTACATGCTGATAGGCAGTAGCAATAGATTCATCCTGAGCACCAACCATATTCCCAAAGAAATTAGTTTCGAAAGGTCCTGGTTCAACAAGAACCACATCGATACCTAAATGTGCTAGCTCGTAACGCATTGCTTCACTGAGTCCTTCCAATCCCCATTTGCTGGCATTATAAACTCCAAAGGCAGGGAATGATCCTCTGCCTGCAACCGAACTGACTTGTATGATCAATCCTGATCCTTGTTCACGCATTCCCGGTAAAACAGCTTTGGCAGTACGCACAGTTCCTACAATATTCAGATCGAGTTGAGCTAAAACCTGATCAGAGCTAAATGCCTCGATCGGACCAGCCCAACCTGCTCCAGCATTATTGATCAGTACATCTATGGTTGGCAATGATTCTGCTGCGTTTGAAACACTTTCATCGCTGGTAACATCGAGTTCAAGCACAGAAATACTCACATTCTCAGATTGAGCATAAGCAAGTAATTCATTTGCTGCATCAGCATTTGTTGTATTTACATTTCGCATACTTGCGATAACATTATGTCCTTTTTTTGCAAGGAATTTCGCAGCATCAAAACCAAAACCACTGCTGCAGCCGGTGATTAATATTGTTTTCATAATATAATTCTTGTGAATATTATAGATTGGTAATTAGGTTGAAATGATCTTAATCTTTAAGGCACTAGTTACTAGGTGCTAGGTACTAGTAACTAGAACCTAGAGCCCAGTATCTAAAAAACTATTTTGTTTTTATCGAACATCCAACTGCTTTCGTTTCAGTTGTTGCTACACGTTCTCCGGCCATTAATGCATCAATGGCTGTAGCTACAAATTCTTCTTCAACCTTGGAAGCATCTCTTGCATTATCATCAATGGCACCGATATACTTCACATAGAAATCACCACCTTTATTCTTCAAGAGATAAACATGTGGAGTTCTGGTTGCCCCAAATGCAGGATAGACTTCTTGTTTAGCATCAAAGAGATATGGGAATGTGAAACCTTTTTCTTCTGCTCTAACCTTCATCAGATCAAATGAATCTTCAGGTTGTACTTCAGGATCATTTGGATTAATTGCCACTACAGGAAATCCTTTAGGAGCATATTCGTTATTTAGCGCAATGATGCGGTCTTCATATAACTTAGCGTATGGACAATGATTACAGGTGAAAATAACGATCACTCCTTTTTCATCTGAGTAATCCTTTAATGATACTTTTTTACCATCTACGCCTTTAAGTTTAAAGTTATCTGCTTTATCGCCAACTTTATAGCCTCCGGCGAATAAGGCTGTTGTAAGTATTAAGCTGAATATTAATAAGATGTTCTTTTTCATTTTTATTTATTTAAGGTTTGTAACAGTTTTAAGATCTTCATACGTATATTTCCCTTCATGGAAACTACGTGTGTTATTTGTGAATACTAATGTTGCAGGAATTGATCCCGACCATTCAGTCGAAATATCATTGATCCAGTAATTAGCTCTCGAATCGTCCAATAAAACAACCTCAGATTTAATATTGTGTTCTTTGATAAAAGCTTTAAGCTTTTTCTCGGCATTGTTCGGGAAATCTAAACTTACTAATAGAAGTTTTAATTTCTGACCATTATGATCTTTCATAAATCTTACGAACTCAGGCATTTCGTCTACACATGGCTTACACCATGTAGCCCAGAAATTAACAATATAGGTTGTGTCATTCTGAGTTTCGAGACGAGCTTTCAACTCATCATAATTGTAAGTTTTAATTTCTTGAGATTGAACTCCTAATGTGAATAATAAAAGGAAAATCGAGCTTTGAATAAATCGTCTGATCATATTTATTTAGAAAGTTTCTAAACAAATGTACAATTCTGAGAAGTTTTGTCAAATCCGATCTGTTCAATTAACGAAAAATTAACAGGAATAAAATCTTTTGTATTATTCAAAAAATGCAGTCCCAAATTTCTATTTTTGCCATTAAACACTCGATTATGTCAATGCGGTTAAAAGCAATTATTCTGTTGGTTATCGGAACCATGTTTTGGGGAACCAGTTTTGTTTTCATTAAGGAAGCAGTATCCAGTATCAGTATTTATAGTTTTATCGGACTAAGATTCTTGATAGCTGGCTTAAAGCTGGCGATGATCTTCCCAAAACGAATTCTCAGAATAGGTAAGTCTACGTTGAAAAGTGGATTAGTTCTCGGTACTATTCTTTTTTTAAGTGTTTGGACTCAAACTTATGGGATTCAGTTCACAACAGCATCAAAGGCAGCATTTATAACCGGATTGTCAGTTGTTTTTGTTCCACTTTTTCTGGCTTTGATAAAATGGAAATTCCCAGGATTAAAGATCATTATTGCAAGTATTGTCGCGACTTGCGGATTAGGATTGTTAACCCTTTCCGAATCTGTTAGCTTGAATGTTGGTGATATTTGGGTGCTCCTATGTGCAGTTTTCTTTGCCATTTATATTATTCAGGTTTCCGTACAAGCAAAGAAATATGATGCTATACAATTAACGTTTGTACAACTGATCCTTATTGGTGTGCTGGGATTGATCATTTCTATCGCTCAATCTGACTTTAGTATTCCTGAATCAGGTATCGTTTGGTTTGACATCCTTTTTACTGCACTGTTTTGTACCACTTTTATGTTCACGATCCAGAACGTATATCAAAAGTACGTTTCAGAAGTTACAGCTTCATTGATCTACGCATTTGAGCCATTATTCGCGGCAATAACTGCCTATTTTTATCTTGCCGAGATTTTAGGCATGAAGGTCTGGATCGGTGGCCTATTGATCTTTTTAGCAATGTTGTTGGTCGAAATCAGATTCAAGAAATCTTAAGCTTCGGTTTTTTTCTTGCAATTACGTCTTTTTCTTACGAAGTTTGATTTGCTTTTCAAAAACGACTGCAAATGAGAACTTCCGACTTAGCCCAAAATCAAATCCTTAAAGCTTTATTAGTATTTGTAGGTATATTAATGATGTTTACAGCATGTGATCAATCACAAAAAGGGGTAGATAAACTTGAGAATATCAATGTTTTGAATTATCTGGGTGCACCGGATTCTATTAACGACAGATCAATGTTGGTATTTTCTGATCAGGGAGCATGGTTTGGATATTCCCTTCCTGAACCACAGCAATTTGCACCTGGTTTTTGTGGTCCGTTCATTATGACTCAGGAAAATGGAGTTTGGGTAAGCCCGAACCTTACTCGTTTTCATATGCTTGATAAAGAAGGTGAATATATTTTAGATTACGAGAATATTGAGATCATGCTCGAAAGTCATCCTTCATATTTATTGTTGGTAATGAATTCCGGTGATTTTGAAGTTGAGCAGAAGCTCGTATTTATCAGTGCTTCTACGGCCGTTATTAGAACAAAGGTGACCAATAATTCAATCCTTGATCAGAAATTTATACCATCTTTTGGTGGAAAGATCTTCATTGAAGGCATGCAGTTCAAGAAGGAAGATGGTGACTTGATCCTGGTTTCAGATAAAAGTGAAGCTGTTGGAATGTTACAATTCCCAATTCCCGGATTTGAATCCAGAACAGATGATTCTACCTATGTTGTGCAATATCCACACATGTCTTTAGCTCCCGGAGCTACAGCAGAATTCATGGTGTCGCACAGCTTTATTTTCCCTTGGCAAGATTATGTAAAAGAACTCTTACTCATAAATGAAGCCAGCGAAGGAAGTGAAGTGATCTTTAATGCTCATTATAAAAGAANGAATGATCAACTAGACTCACTTTTTGTTCAGTTAAGACCAGAGTTTCAACAACCGATCTATAAATTACTTCTGAGTAAAGCGGCATTGACCCTTCAGAATAACTGGCGTTCTCCTGCCGGAGAATTGCGCTTTGCAGGCTGTTTTCCATCATATCATTATAAATGGTTCCATGGTTTCTGGGCCTGGGATAGCTGGAAACACTCAGCAGCATTGGCAAGGTTTTTCCCGGAACTAGCAATGAGCCAAGTTTTGGCCATGTATGATTTTATGGATGATAAAGGATTTATCGCTGATTGCATTTATCGTGATACTACCATTGAAAAACATAATTATAGAAATACGAAACCACCATTATCGGCTTGGGCGATCTGGGAAGTTTATAAGAATACAGCTAATAGAGAATTTGTCGCTGAAGTTTATGACCATATGATATTACAACACGAATGGTGGTATAAATACAGAGATCACGATCAGGATGGAATCTGTGAATATGGATCTACTGACGGAACACTCATCGCTGCGAAATGGGAAAGCGGTATGGACAATGCAGTTAGATTTGATGATTCGAAAATTCTCAAGAATAGTGAGGGAGCCTGGAGCCTTGATCAGGAAAGTGTTGATCTGAATGCTTATTTATATGCTGAGAAACTCTTCATTGTAAAGTTAGCTAAGGTAATGAATAATTCAATCGATCAGGAGAAATATAAGGCTGCAGCAGAGATCCTGAAAGCAAAGATCAATAGTCAGTTTTGGGATGAAGAAGATGGCTGGTACTACGATACCAAGATCGATGGTTCTAAATTTATTAAAGCGATGGGCCCGGAAGGATGGATCCCACTTTGGGCAGAAGTTGCAACTCCTGAAATGGCCGAAAAAGTAAAGAATACTATGATGGATGAGGATAAGTTTCTCACTGAAGTACCTTTTGGGACTTTATCAGCTGATCATCCAAAGTATAAACCTTACCGTGGATATTGGAGAGGACCTGTTTGGCTTGATCAGGCATATTTTGGCGTTGAGGCATTAAGGAATTATGGTTTCGATGAAGAAGCTTATACAGCAGCTATGATGTTAATGCATAATGCTGATGGTGTTCTTGAGCCTGGTAAGTCGATCAGAGAGAATTATCATCCTCTAACTGGTCAAGGCCTTGAAGCAAGAAATTTTAGCTGGTCGGCAGCTCATTATATATTATTATTGACAGACAAATAATTAACCTATGAATTTTTCCCCTTTAGATCTTGGTGTTTTCACCGTTTACATTATTGGTATTGCGGCAATCGGACTATGGTTATCACTAAAAGACAAGCAAAAGAAAGCCGAGGATTATTTCCTAGCAAGTAAATCTCTGCCTTGGTGGGCTGTTGGTGGATCTTTGATCGCCTCCAATATTTCTGCGGAACAATTTATTGGTATGTCAGGTTCCGGATATGTTGTGGGTATGGCTATTGCCTCCTACGAATTAATGGCAGCGCTAACTTTGATCATTGTTGCTAAGTATTTCCTACCAGTATTCTTAAAGAAAGGGATTTATACAATGCCACAATTTCTCGAGCAACGTTTCGATGGAAGAGTTAAAACCGGTATGGCGATATTCTGGGTTCTTTTATTTGTGTTTGTGAACATTACTTCTGTTCTGTATTTAGGTGGTTTAGCGCTCCAAAATATTATGGGCATTAAAATGATCTATGGTATTATCGGATTGGCAATTCTTGCAGCCACTTTTTCTGTTCTCGGTGGACTAAAAACGGTTGTATGGACAGACGTGATTCAGGTAGTTGTATTATTGTTTGGTGGGTTCTTAGCAACTTATTTAGTATTGAGTGCCATTGGTGGAAATGTATTTGATGGATTTTCAGCATTGATCGATAAGGCTCCAGAAAAGTTTGACATGATCCTTGATCGCGCAAATTCTGAGTATAAGAATTTGCCTGGAATAGGTGTTCTGATAGGAGGGATGTGGATCGCAAACTTATACTATTGGGGTAATAATCAGTATATTATTCAGCGTGCATTAGCTGCTAAAAGTTTGAAAGAAGCCCAAAGAGGTACTGCATTTGCTGCTTTCCTTAAGATCTTACTACCAATCGTTGTGGTAATTCCTGGTATTGCAGCATTTGTTCTGCAAGCAGACATTGTTAAGCCTGATGAGGCTTATCCTTGGGTTCTTAATAATTATGTAAGTGTTGGATATAAAGGATTAGTATTCGCCGCTCTTATGGCTGCAATAGGTTCTTCTCTAAGTTCAATGGTGAATAGTGCATCAACGATCTTTACTTTAGATATATATAAGCTCATCGCTAAGAAGCGCATAGAAAGAGCAAGATCAGAGGATAAACACCTTGTTTATATTGGAAAAGCAGCTTCTGGTGCTGCACTTATCCTTGGTGTGATCGTAGCACCATTATTAGGAAATCTGGATCAGGCATTCCAATATATTCAGGAGTATACAGGATTTATTAGTCCGGGAGTTGTTGCGATATTCCTATTTGGATTATTCTGGAAACGAACTTCGGCAAATGCCGCATTTATAGCGGTTCTAGCTTCAATTCCTCTATCGGCAGCAATGAAATATTTCACTCCGGAAACTCCGTTCTTAGATAGAATGGGGATCAATTTCTTGATCATCTCAGCTTTGATCATTATTGTTTCACTTATTGAAAACAAAACAGCAGATTCGAAAGCAATTCAACTGGAAAAAGGACTCTTCAAAACCGGTCCGGTATTCAATTATTCTGCAATCACAATTTGTGGGTTGTTAGCTTTAATTTACGCACTTTGGTGGTAAAGATGGGTTCTAGGTGCTGGGTACTAGGTACTAGTATGTAGCAGAGTTTTTCTTAATGAGTGAAAATAATATTTTCTGGATTGAAATTAGATCCGTAATAATATTACTAATTTCTTGTTTGTTAGTTGCAATCTCATTCAAAATTAGGAGTTGAGTTTCGAGCTCGAATGCAGAACCCAATGATATTTCTAGGTATCTTCTAAATTCCTTATTACTGGACCTACTACTGTAAGCTCCCCCGAAAATAGTACAGTTTAAAAGTAGAAAAAATATTAATTTTAAACTGTAATAAAAACTATGAAACGAAGTAAAT
>PARP01000036.1 GCA_002711565.1 Bacteroidota bacterium | reverse complement strand
TATAACGTGAAAGTTTGTCAGGTATAACAGAGAAACTAGTTATTTAAACTCTTAAGTGCATTAAAAGTTTGTGCAGCCTTTGATTCTTCTACTATTACAGTGAATTCGTTAGTTGTTGAAATAACCTCAATAATGTTGATGTTTTCCCAGGCCAGTTTCTTCAGAATAAAATAATACAAACCTGCCAATTCGAAATTATCGGCCGGAAGTTTAAGTGTTACAGAAGACAGATCATCCTTTTTTGCAACAAGAGATTCAGACTTAAAAACTTTTTCTAATAAATCCTTGTAAGAGCTGCTGATAATGATCGTAGTTTCATAAATTCCTTGTGAGAATGTATAAAAGCAATCCCGCTCTTCACTGATCAGTTTTAAAAGTTCTTGTTGCTTCCCAGCCATCTTGTCGGAATTTCTGAATGTATAATCCGATAACATGGAACGAACAGTGATCTCTCCCAACTGACTAATGGTTTTTTTCAGTTTGATATTTATTGAAAGATCTAGTTTAGAAGTATACCTTTTCAAAGCCATAAGAATGGCTGAATGGTTAATCTCTTTTCCCAGCTTCTGTTCAATCTCAGGCTGAATATTTCTTGCCAGCGCAGATAAGTTTACCAGGTTTTCTGATAATAATTCTTCCAATAATGGTTTTCTGCTGATGATATCATCAACTATTTGTGCAATTGTAATCATGTTATAAATATAACTAAATGTTATAAAAAAGGTTGAAAAAAATAAAATAGAACAATTCCGAAGATTATTTTTCTGTTTGATTGAGGCGATCTAGATTTGTCGAAAATCTTTTAAAGCAATGAATCGAAGCGAATTATTTGAGCAGTTCAGGAATTTACAAACGCCCTTTTATTATTATGATATGGAGTTGTTGCAACAAACCATAGATGAGCTAAATCTTCATATTGATCCTACATGGATGAAAATACACTATGCGTTAAAGGCGAATGTAAATAAACCGATACTCGAAATGATTCGAAGCAATGGTTTCGGAGCCGATTGTGTTAGCGGAAATGAGATACTGTTAGCGATAGAGAATGGTTTTTCTCCTCAGAACATTGTATTTGCGGGTGTTGGTAAAACAGATATCGACATTCAGTTGGCATTGAATTATGATATTGCTTGCTTTAATTGCGAATCATTACAGGAAGTGCAGGTCATTGATCAGATCGCAGCATCCATGGGCAAAATCGCCAGGATCGCAATCAGGTTAAATCCAAATGTAGATGCACAAACACATGAGCACATTACTACAGGGATTGAACAAAACAAATTCGGATTGAGTCATGAAGAGTTTTTGAAACTTCTAGAGCTAAGGGATGAGATGAGATTTATCCGAATTACAGGCTTGCACTTCCATATTGGTTCACAGATCACAGATTTTACTGTGTTTGAAAGGCTATGTAGAAGAGTTAATAATATAAAATCGTGGGTTGAGACCTATCATTTTCCTCTCGAGCATATCAACTTAGGTGGAGGTTTAGGAATTGATTATGATAATCCTGATCGGAATCCGATCCCTGATTTCAGAAGATATATCAAAACGCTTAGAGATAGTCTGGAAATGTCTGAAGATCAACAGTTACATTTGGAGCCTGGTAGATCACTGGTTGGTCAATGTGGTAGTTTGATCTCCAGAGTTCTTTACATCAAAAATGGTGGTACAAAAAGATTTGCAGTACTGGATGCAGGATTTACGGAATTGCTTCGCCCGGCCTTATACCAAAGCACACATAAGATTGAAAATTTAAGTTCTGATAAAAATGCGTTGACATACGACATCGTAGGTCCTATTTGTGAATCTACTGACCGATTTGGTACCGGAATCCTGCTCCCGGAAACCGAACGCGGAGACCTCATGCTGATCCGTTCGGCAGGGGCCTATGGTGAAGTTATGTCTTCCTATTATAATATGCGGAATAAAGCAAGATCTTACTATTCTAGTAGCATAGGATCATCAACAATGATCGAAGAATGTGCAAGTCAGATTGGAGATATCTTAAACGAGATCAATCAGCATTTATAATCTAATACCAAAGTTTACACCAATTCTTCCAACGGTTCCGGAATTGTCTGGATCACTTAGGAAGTTTTCGCCTATACCAATAAATGTTTCAAGTAGGAATTTTTTACCAATAAACCACTTATGACCGGCTGCTAGTCCTGCTCCGGAACTCATCTTTCCACTTTGGCTATCTTCCCAGTTTACTGTAAAGAAGGGTTCCAGATATAAACCTTTAGACTGACGTGATCCTATATATTGTCTTGCAAAAAAGAATAAAAATCGAGGTTCACTTTCCCATCTATTGCTATAAGTGTAATGTCCGGAAATACCCAAGCTAAAGTTTTCAGAAGTAAAGGCCTCTAAAGTGAGGTCAGCGGCGCCTAAAACATCATAAAAAACATTGGTTTTGATCTCAAATTTTTTGAAGCTTTCAAACTCACTTTGAGCATATACTGAAGCGCCAATCATTAAAAAGGCGCATATAATGAGGGTCTTTTTCATAGTTCTGATTCTAATTAGATTTAAAACACAAAATAAAGTAGATTGTTTTTAATAAGACGCTTTAAATCCTTGTTTTACTACAGAAATCCATCTTTATTGATAAAGGTCAATTATCGGATCCCAATATTAAAACCAACCCTAACATACCATCCCTGCTCAAAGAAACCGGATTCGTTGGTCTTACCGGCACCCACATAGTATTCCATAATGAATCCTTTCTTGAAAACATGTTTATTCCCAAAAGCTAAACCCGCTCCAACTAAGGCTCTATCGTCAATAAATATACCTGAGTTTAATTCTATTAAGAAGCCTCTTGTTTTTTTCTTCCCAAAGTATTTCCTGTAATAAGGCTGTATCGCAAAGAATTTCTCTTTAAAGCCCATTCTTGAAGTTACCCAATGTGCGCCACTATTAACATCTCTATTGAAAAAAGCCAATGAAATACCGACACCGCTTTTCTGACTGATACTTTGTTCGATACTTATTTCCCCGCCTCCTAAAAAGGGGTGAACCAAGTTTACTTTAAAGTCCGTGTTTCGTTCTGAGTTATCTATTTGAGAAAATACAGAAAGGCTAATCAATAATATCAGAGTAGAAAGGAAAAATCGCTTCATAAAATAATTGTTAGGATGAAAGCGGGGAGGAATATTACATTTGAATTATGATTCTAAGTTATCAATATTCCATTCTAAATTATCAAGAATAATTCTAAATAAAATATTTTTCCTACCTTTGTTGCCAAGATTTAAAGACTACTTGAATGAATACCATTACTGAGATCAATATAAAATCCAAACTGATTTCCCGACGCTTTATAACCGAAAATACTTATGTTATCCAATTGGAACGCAAGGGTATTGGATTCAAAGCAGGACAATATATGTGCATTGGATTTCCGGGGGAAGAAGCTAAGGAATACTCTATTTACAGTTCTGAAAATGATGATCATCTTGAGTTCTTAATTAAAGAAGCTTGTGATGGTGATCTTTCACAAAAGCTGAAAACGGCAGAGATCGGAACTGAGCTCACTCTCAAAGGACCTTTTGGTCAGTTCGTTTTGGAAGCAAATCCTTTAAATTATAATTATGTTTTTGTTGGAAGTGGTACCGGAATCGCTCCTTATCACAGTTTTGTAAAGTCGAACCCGGGTTTGAATTACGAAATTGTTCACGGAGTTAAGAATTCACGTGAAGCTTACGATCAGCAGGATTATAACCTTCAAAGGTATCATGTTTGTACATCCAAGGAGATCGGAATTAATTTCGCAGGAAGAGTCACTAAATTTTTAGATATGTGTGCTATTTCTGATGATCATTTATTCTATCTCTGTGGAAATTCGGATATGATAAATGATGCAATTGAAATTTTGCAAAAAAAAGGGGTTTCTTCAGATAGAATTCGAACGGAGATTTATTTCTAGATTCAATTTTTTAACAAATAAAAACGGTAGCAAGCTTTCGTCTGCTACCGTTTCTTGTTTAACCTTATATAGTTGTGATCCTATTCGTATTTGATAGCATCAACAGGATTTTTACTTGCTGCAACGTATACCTTTCTGGAGAGTGTGATTGCTGAAACCAGAATTATAAAAACGATTGGAATGATAAAACTCCAAACCGTTGGATCCATATGATAAACCCAGATACTGCCCATTAAACTTACAGACATCATATATCCGGCATATGCTCCTAATGCTGATGCAATAGTGATAATGATGATAAAGTCGCGGTTTATAAGTTTCAATAATGAACCAATTGGTGCTCCTAGTACTTTTCTGATACCAATTTCCTTGGTCTTTTTAATGATCGTTAATGAAACCAGCGTGTAAAGCCCTACGAGCGATAATAAAACACTCACAATAGCTAAGAAATCATAGATCTTAATGATCTGTTTATTGATGTCTTTTGCTTCTGCTAATCGCTCCTCTTGGAAAAATCCAGGATATGGTCTATATGGTATTTCTGCGGCCCAAGATTCCTTTAAGTATTCATTTAAAGAGCTTAGGTTATTTATATCGGCTTGTACAACGATCATACGCATTCGTTCTTTCTTTCCAAGCATCAAAGCAGTTGGATTAATACGTTCCCAGAACCCATAGATATAGAAATTCTTTACTACACCAACAACAGTAAACTCAGTTGTATCATTTACACGTACTTTCCTATTGATTGCATCTTCATTTGTCCATTTAAAGTCTTCTACAAACTTTTCTGAAACGATGATTGCCTTTTCTCTATTAGATTCCTTGAAATTCATATCAAAATGCTCACCCGCAACAAGCTCGAGACCCATAGTTTCAAAATATCCTTGTCCGATATCCAGCATGGTCACTTCATTTTCCATCTCAGCGCCATCTTTAATCGCTCTAACATAATTGCCCCAGCCGATATGTTCCTCGCTAACACCCAATTTATTGATCATTGGGTTTGAAGCGATTCGATTTTTAAATCCTTCAAGCTCAGAGTTGTCTCTTACAGGAATTGCGATTACCTGGTCTTTATCATATCCCATGTACAGGTTTTCCTGATAATAGGCATTCTGAATAAAGATCACTGCTGAAATAATTCCAATCATTGCAATAATAAACTGAAGTCCTAATAAGATCTTTGATAACCATCCGGCAACTGAATACTTAACATCACCTTTGAGAATGTTTACAGGATTAAAACTACTCACATAGAATGCGGGATAAGCGCCTGCAAGAATTCCTGTAAATAATAGTAATCCGCCCATGAATCCCCAGAATTCAAGACTTCCTGTAAAATCAATTTTTAAAGTCATTCCAGGCCACATATCACTGTAAGCATCGATTAAAAATGAACCGATTAATAATGATACCAGCAATGCGATGAAACAAATAAATAAGTTTTCACCTAAAAATTGTAAGATCGTATGTCGTCGAATACTTCCCATCACTTTTCTCACACCAATTTCTTTTAAACGGCTGCTTGAAGTTGCTAGTGCTGTATTCATGAAGTTTAAACATGCTAATAGTAAAAGTAAAAATGCCATAATTGGTGGAGCGATCAATGCTGCAGGATGTAATCCCGAGTTTAGCCAGTTATTCCAATAATCTCTATGAGTAGTAGGAATCTGACTCAATGGTTCCATGAAGAAAGATTCTACTTTCCAGTCGTCACGAGCATCATTCTGAACATCAACAAATTTTCCGAGATCCAATTGAACCTGTTCTACGTATTGTTCATTAGGTATATGTAAAAAGGTAGCTGCTACCCAAGATCTCCAATCATACTCATCGAGATCATTCATTTCGATATAATTATCCATTTGGTTGATGATATCGCATCGTAAACTTGAGTTCTCAGGGAAATCTTTATAAACAGCCCCAACCATCATGCCTTTGGATGTGCCATCACGTAAGTATACCGTTAGAATCTTGCCAATAGGATTTTCATCTTTAAATAGCATATCTGCTACTTCATCAGAGATCAGGATTTTATCTTTTTCCTGTAAAACATCAGCTGTTCCTTTTAAAATTTCAAGGTCGAACATTTCAAGGAAATTCGTATCCACAAACCCAAATCCTTCGCGGAAAACTTTCTCACCATATCTAACATCTAAAGTTGGATTGATATATCGAGTGATCTTCTCAACACCAACTAAAGAGTTACCAAGAGATGGAGCAAGCGATAATGGTGTAATTCCATAAGGTTGACTTCTCCCATTAATATTTTGAGTTAAGGCTACTTTATAGATCTCCGGTTTTAGGGAGTGCTGACTATTATAGTCGTAGTGAAACCTTGTGTTGTAATAAGCTATTATACAGCATGCTAGCGAAATTCCAATGCCTAAAACATTGACAAATACATGCAGTTTGTTCTTCATTAAATTACGGAAAGTAATTAAGAGGTAATTACGTATCATGATGGGTAGAGATTGGTCGTTTTTAATAAGTTGTGCATCAAAAATAGCTCAATCACCCTCCAAAAAACAAGCCTTATCGGTGAATGCAGGTTTTAACAGGGTGAATTAAGATATATGATATGGTTAAGACGGTTCGGATTTGGCAATTGTTACAAGAAAATAATTTACGATGCTTTCTGAATTGAAATCTTTTTATACATTTGCCCGAAATTTATTGCTTAATCTTTCGGGGCAGGGTGTAATTCCCGACCGGCGGTATAGCCCGCGACTTCCGATTTGCTTCTCAAAGCATCGGGACTGAAATGGTGAGATTCCATTGCCGACAGTAAAGTCTGGATGGTAGAAAGATAAAGGTTTATGCCTGTGGTGTATAGTTATGCGACTATAGACCGTGTTGCCCCGATATACATTGGGGTTTTTTTATGCCTGATTTTTTTAATGAACAAGCAAAAACCGACCAGAAATGGATGAAACGTGTTTTTGCACTCGCCGAAGGAGGTATTGGACATGTGAATCCAAATCCGCTGGTTGGCGCTATCATCATTCAAGATGATGAGTTGATAAGTGAAGGATATCATCACAAATTTGGTGCTGATCATGCAGAAATTGAAGCGATCAAGAGGTGTAAAGTGCCAATTGAATCTGCAACACTTTATGTGAATCTCGAACCTTGTTCACATACCGGAAAAACACCTTCGTGCGCGCAGGAGATCATTAAGCATGACTTCAAACGTGTTGTCATTTCAAACCAAGATCCCAATCCGCTAGTTTCAGGGAGAGGAATTCAGATTCTTAAGAATGCAGGTATTGAAGTTGTTAGTGATATTCTCAGAGAGGATGGAAAAGAACTGAATAAACACTTCTTTAAATATATCACAAAGAAAAGACCTTATTTGATCCTGAAATCAGCAATGAGCTTGGATGGTAAGATCGCTACGCATACCGGAGATTCGAAATGGATCACAAATGAAAACTCCAGAGCTTTGGTCCATGAGTTGCGTCATCATTTTTCAGCATTGATAACGGGGGCAAATACGATTGTAAAAGACAATCCAATTCTGAACACTCGCAATGGGCTTTCAAATCCTTCACATCCCAAGAGAATTATACTTGATCCTGATCTGATATGCCCGGTTGAGTCTAAAGTTTTCAATACTCCCGAATATGGACAAACGATCCTTGTTGTCAATAAAGAAAATATGAAACGAGCTAAAATAAAGTTTGCAGCATCCTCCGTAGATATTTGGGAATGCGAAATACAAAATAACTCCTTTAATCTGGATCTTTTAGTGAGGAAATGTGGTGCTGTAGGAATTAGCAGCTTAATGATCGAAGCAGGTGGGAACACAAATTTTGAGTTTATTAAACAAGGTATTGTAGATCAGCTTAACCTATTCATTGCCCCAAAGATCATAGGTGGAGATCAGGCCGTAACTCCTTTTGAAGGAATTGGAGTTGATCGATTATCCGATGCTTATGAATGCAAAAATATTAACTACTCACAGATCGGTTCCGATCTGCTGATACAAGCAGAATTTTAAGAATGTTTACAGGAATAATTGAAGAAATAGGAGTGATCTCAAGCTTTACTAAAAAAGCTGATCACACAAGTATTGAGATTGAAGCCATGAAAGTTTTAACAGACGTTCAATTGGGAGACAGCATTGCAGTGAATGGTGTCTGCTTAACAGTTGTGTCATTTACAAAGGCATCTTTTAAGGCTGATGTGATGAATGAAACGATCAAATCAAGCACACTTAAAGCATTACAAGGAGGAGATCATGTCAATCTGGAAAGAGCTGCTACCTTAGGCTCCCGTCTGGGAGGCCATTTGGTTAGCGGACATGTTGATGGGACAGGCGTAATTAGAGATATTCAAAAAGATGATAATGCAATGCTGATCTCAATAGAACCAGATCAGAAATTAATGAAGTATATGATACTAAAAGGAAGTATCGCACTTGATGGTATAAGCCTTACAATTCAACATTTAGAATTAAAAGTCTTTACGGTTTCAGTAATACACCACACACTTGAATCAACAAACTTGGGACAAAAGAAGATTGGAGATTCTTTAAATATTGAGGTTGATCAGATCGCTAAATATACTGAGCGATTATTGGGATTAAAAAATGATGAGACTCGTAAAGAAATTAAAATGAATGATTTAAATAAATACGGATTTATATAATAAAAAAATGTTTAACACAATTGAAGAAGCAATTTACGATCTGAGATCAGGGAAAATGATCATCGTTACTGATGATGAGGATCGTGAGAATGAAGGAGATCTTGTGATGGCAGCCGAAGCTGTTAAGGCAGAAGACATAAATTTTATGGTAAAGCATGGAGGTGGATTGATATGCCTGCCTGTCATTAAAGATCGTTTAAGAGAGTTGAATCTAGACATGATGGTAGAATCAAATACCGATTCGCTTCAAACAGCTTTTACTGTGAGTATTGATTCGGCAGACGCAAAAACAGGAATTTCAGCTCATGAAAGAGCAGAGACGATCCAAAAAGTATTAAGATCTCAATACAAAGCTGGAGACTTTACAAAACCCGGCCATATTTTTCCATTGGCATACAAAGAAGGCGGAGTTTTAAGAAGGGCAGGACACACTGAAGCAGCTGTTGACCTAGCAAAGCTAGCGGGATTTTATCCTGCAGGAGTGATTTGTGAGATCATGAATGAAGATGGATCTATGGCACGAGTTCCAGACCTGATCAAGTATAAGGAAAAGCATGATCTGAAGATGATCAGTATCGCTGATCTGATCCAATACAGAAGGCAGCATGAATCTATGGTTGAGCTGGTATCAGAAACCAAAATGCCAACCAAACATGGAGATTTTATTGCTAAGGGTTTTGTGAATAAGATCAATGGTGAGCATCATATTGCATTATGTATGGGCGATATAAATACTACAGATGATATTCTGGTTAGAGTGCACTCTGAATGCCTTACTGGTGATGCTTTCGGGTCAGAAAGATGTGATTGCGGGGATCAACTTGATGAAGCTTTATACAGAATAGCTCATAAATGTCAAGGTGTACTGCTGTATATGCGTCAGGAGGGTAGAGGCATTGGATTGATCAACAAACTTAAAGCTTACCATCTTCAGGATCAGGGAATGGATACTGTAGAGGCAAATCACGCTCTGGGTTTTCATGATGATTTACGGGAATATGGAATTGGAGCCGAAATTCTTTATCAATTAGGTGTTCGAAACATCAGGTTGATGACTAACAACCCTCAAAAAGTAAAAGGTTTGGAAGGATTCGGATTAAACATTCTTAGTCGTGAACCTATAATAATCCACCATAATCAAAACAATAAAGAATACTTAGAAACTAAAGTCCATAAAATGGGACACTTAATGAATATTGAAAATAATTAATCATGAAAAAAATAGAAGGAAATTTATCAGCTAAAGGAATGAAATTTGGGATCATCGTTGGAAGGTTCAATGAATTTATTGGAAGTAAATTATTATCGGGAGCGGAAGACGCATTAATTCGACATGGAGCTAGTGCAGATGATATCGAATGTGCATGGGTTCCGGGATCATTTGAGATTCCATTGGTTGCCCAGAAAATGGCAGTTTCAAAGAAATATGATGCGGTGATCTGTTTAGGTGCCATCATCAGAGGTATTACAACTCATTATGATCTTGTAGCGGCAGAAGTAACAAAAGGGATTGCTTCTGTAAGTCAGGAAACCGGTGTACCTGTGATCTTTGGTGTGATAACAACTGAAAACCTTGAGCAAGCCATTGAACGCGCAGGAACCAAAGCCGGAAATAAAGGATTTGATGCCGCTATGGCGGGGATTGAGATGGCAAATCTGCTGAAGCAGATTTAGATTGGACGATTTTCGATTTTCGATGGTCGGTGTTCGATATTTTCTTTTGCGGTAATTACAGTTTTGTGAAAAATTGCAACTAATTCATTATTTTCCTTTATAAGTATAGCTAGTAGTCTAGAATCATTGGAAAGTTTAGCTTCCTCTAAAATTTGAAGCGAGATGTGAGTCTCTCTTAATTCTTTTAGGACGATACTAGTCTTATGGATGAAATCTTTTTTTGATGTAGCACCTTGAGCTTCACCGTAGTTCAATGCAGAACTGGATGACGATCTTATTATTTGATGAGAAAAGTGTTGCGATGCAAAATCATTTTCAAGATGTTTGCAGAAATTAATTATTGATACAGAAAATCGTATAAGTCTTTTTTCAATTGTTTTTCTCATGGAACATTCTTTTCTATTAGTTCCATTTTTTTGAAAAAGTCGCAGACTTTTTGAAATCGACCATCGAAAATCGACAACCGACAATCGCCCAATTAAATCTTGATATCCTCAAAGTTTTGGCCATAAACGCCGGAAACTTTGGCGATAGACATAAAGGAATTCGGGTCTACCTCTTTTATGATGCGCATGACCCGGGTTTTATCTTTTTTACGGATTATGATCAGTAAAACATTGTTCTGTTGCTTATACCAACCTTGTCCGTATAGTGTGGTAACTCCTCTTCCAACTTCATCAACCAATTTCTGACCGATCTGTTCATTATGTTTTGAGAAGATCATTACCTGATAAGATTGTTTCGCTCCGTCAAGAACCATATCGATGGTATAGGCTAAAACGGCCATGGTTACGTATCCATAGATAATGGTTTCAATAGATTTAAAGATGAAGTATGATGAAGCAATGATCACAATATCAAAATAGAGAATCACCCTACCCATACTTATATTTCGGTATTTGGTAATGATCAAAGCAATGATGTCTGTACCACCACTATTTCCCCCATTAGCAAAGGCAATTCCCAATCCACCACCGGCCAGCAAACCACCAATCAAAGCAGCCATGAATTGATCATTTACCAGTGGCTCTTTGATCAACATTTGTTGTAACCAAAGAAATAATGAAACGACAGTAATACCAAAAATTGTATTAACTCCGATCCTGGCACCAAGCACTTTCAATGCTGCCAAAAGCAATACGATATTAATCGCAAATACGGTAATACCTACAGGAATTTCGGTGGTAAAATAGATCAACGTACCGATACCACTAACGCCACCACCCACAATTTTACTGGGAATCAGGAAGCCTGTCCAAGCAAATGCATGTATAAAAAGACCTAAAGTCACCATTGCATATGACTTTAGGTCAGAAAATCTAAACTTTGCCATAAAGAATAGAGTTTTATGTTTTGATTCTATTTTATGAAGCACACATTGCTTCGATCTCTTCAACAGTTTTTGGGATTGGTTTACCAAGTACGCGGTATCCATCCTCAGTAACCAATATATCATCCTCAATTCTGATTCCACCAAAGTCTTTATATTCTTCAACTTTATCAAAATTGATGAATTCTGCATTTGTACCTTCTTTCTTCCACTTATCAATAAGTTCCGGAATGAAGTAACATCCAGGTTCTACAGTAAGCACGAATCCAGGCTGTAATTCACGACCTAAACGAAGATATGCTGTTCCGAATTCAGTTGCTCTAACTGTTTTCTCATCATAACCAACATTGTTTTCACCTAAACCTTCCATATCATGAACATCAAGTCCCATCATATGACCTAATCCATGAGGCATGAATAATGTATGAGCTCCAGCTTTAACAGCTTCGTCAACATCACCTTTCATTAATCCTAATTTATTCATTCCTTCAGCAATGATACGAGCAGCTAAGAAGTGAATTTCTATATATTCAACACCTGGTTTAATAGCTTCAATTGCTTTAACATTTGCTTCAAGAACAACTTCATAAACTTCTTTCTGACGTTGACTGAATTTACCACCTACAGGAGTAGTTCTGGTAATGTCTGAAGAGTAATGAGTCGTAGTTTCAGCACCTGCATCAGCGATCATCATTCTACCTTCAGTTAAAGTATTACCATGATAATGGTTATGTAAAGTTTGACCATTGATTGTAAGGATGATTGGGAAAGAAACCGGTCCGCCTTGTGCTAAAGAAATACCTTCCATTGTTCCGGCGATCTCTCTTTCAACAACTCCTGGCTTACACATCTTCATTGCTGTAGTATGCATATCATAAGCGATATCAACTGCTTTCTCTAATTCGGCGATCTCGTATTCATCTTTGATCGAACGAAGTTTAACAACGCCGTCAATTAATTCTTGAGAAACATAGTTTTTAACAACATCTTTATTAATTCCTAAAAGTCCTGATAGTTGAACCTGGCGATCTCCACGATAATATGGTAAGAAATGTACTTTACGACCAGCTTTAGTTGCGTCCATTAAGAAATCTTGTAATTCAGTGTATTGAGCTGAGTTCTCAACACCAACTTCTGCAGCTTGAGACTTAACTGTAGGCTGAGGTCCCATCCAGATAATATCTTCAATGTCTACATCATTAGCAAAAATGTAGTCTTTATCATTATCAACATCCATCACACCTACAAAGTCAGCATGGTCGATACCGAAAAAGTAAAGGAAATCGCTATCCTGACGGAAGTGATAGTAGTTTGCAGGATAGTTATAGCTAGCTTCTGAGTTACCAAGAATCAAAACGATCCCTGAATCTATTTCTGCTTTTAATCGATTACGACGATCGATATATACTTCTTTCTTAAACATTGTCTGAGTTTTTATTTTGATTAATATTATTAGTTCTTATTCATTAAGGCTTCAATTTCATCAGCCTCGATCGGTATGTTTTTCATAAGGTCTACCGGACCTTCTTTGGTTACCAGAATATCATTTTCAATACGAATTCCAAATCCTTCTTTTTGATTATATAATCCCGGTTCACAGGTAAAGATCATTCCTTCTTTAAATGGTTCATGTTTTGTTCCAACATCATGTACGTCCAAACCAAGATAGTGAGATGTTCCATGCATAAAGTATTCAAAAAGAACAGCTTTGGATCTATCTGGGTCATCATATTCGTCTTGAGTCATGAGTCCAAGTTTTACCAAAGCACCTTTCATCATTTCATTCACTTTCTTATTCACCTTATCGATAGTATTTCCAACAACCAATAATTGAATAGCTTGTTTTTGAACTTCCAGAACTGCATTATAACATTCTTTTTGGCGCTCTGTGAATTTCCCGCTTACCGGAATCGTTCTTGAAAGATCGGCAGCATAATTTGCGTATTCTGCACCAAAATCCATCAAGATAAGATCACCATCCTTACACTCTTTATCATTTTCGATATAGTGAAGTACATTGGCATTTTTTCCTGATGCGATGATAGGATAATAGGCATTGCCATTAGCAGCATTCTTCGTGAATTCATGCTCGATCTCAGCCTGGATCTCGTATTCCATCACTCCTGGTTTTACAAAGTCAAGAACTCTTCTAAATGCTTTTTCAGTGATATTGCAGCTTTTACGGATCAGTTTGATCTCTTCCTCACTTTTAATTGTTCTGAGTTCTCGAAGTATAGGTGCGGCGCGTAAAAAATTATGAGCCGGATATTTCTCTTTTAATTCTTTTGTTGATCGGTCATCTCTGGAAGCTACTTCGATCTCAACTTTTGCATATTCATTTGCATTTACATAGATATTATCCATGCTCATGATGAGGTCTCGGACTACCATCTCCATGCGACTTAAATACATAATATTGTTTATACCAGAAATCTCTCTTGCTTCCTCTTTGGTCAATTTATGACCAAACCATGTTTCCAATTGCTTATTTGATTCTCGAATAAATAATATTTCTCGCATTTTTGGATCCGGATGATCAGGGGCAAGTACAAGAACAGTCTTTTCCTGCTCTATTCCACTTAGATAAAAAAGATCTGAATTCTGACGATAAGGGAAATTCTGATCACCTGTTCTTGGCATTTCATCATTGGCATTAAAAATGGCAATAGACTTTTCCTGCATCTTTGCTCCGAAACGCTTACGGTTATTTAGAAACAGATTCTTATCGATCTTTAAATATCTCATCTTTAGGCAATTTATTTAAAATGTTTAAAAATATAATTTAGACGGCTAATGAAATCAAATTAAAATTAAATTTGTTAAGCAATCTACAAATGTAAATATATTTTGAATCAACGATATGTTAAGCATTTGAATTTTATCTTACTAATTTAAATAAACCATGAGTAAATCATTTTTAGCGTTTTCGTCAATTACGAAAAAGTACACGATGGCAATCGCAGGGCTTTTTCTGGTTGTATTTTTGATGGTTCATTTAGGAATTAACCTATTCCTTTTACCTATTGCAGAGAACCATAAAGAAATGTTCGCCGAGGCAGCGCATTTTATGGGCACTAACTGGATAGTTAAAGTATTTGAACTTGTTTTAATGGCTGCATTCCTGATCCATATTATTTTAGGGATCGTTTTGCACATTCAAAACAAAATGGCTCGCGGCTACACCTACAAAGTGGCATCAAAGTCAACCACATCATTCATGTCTAAATACATCATTTGGACAGGTCTTGTAATCTTAGCCTTTTTAGCACTTCACTTTTATCAGTTCTACTTCATCAAACTTGGAATTGTAGAAGCGCCTTTAGCGGCTAATGTGCCACATCCACAGGAAGAGCATTTTTATGAGTTAGCAGTATACCTGTTCAGTAACAGTATGCTTTACTCAATTCTTTACATCATTTCATTTGTGGTGTTAGGAATTCATTTGAATCATGCTTTCCAATCAGCTTTCCAATCTCTGGGTCTTAATCATAAGAAATATACTCCGGCGATAAAAGCAGTAGGTAAGGTTTACTCGGTGGTTGTTCCTTTGGGATATATTATCATCCCATTATATTTCATATTGACTGCCTAATAATTAACAGAATTTAGCATCCTAATAAATTATAACAATGACAAAACTCGACGCAAAGATACCAGATGGCCCTTTAGCTGAAAAGTGGACTAAATATAAAGCCAATGCAAAGCTGGTAAACCCTGCAAACCGTAAGAAACTTGATATTATTCTTGTGGGTACAGGTCTTGCCGGTGCTGCTGCAGCATCAACGCTTGGGGAAATGGGCTATAATGTAAAAGCCTTTTGTTTCCAGGATTCCGGACGTAGAGCACACTCTGTTGCTGCTCAAGGTGGAATCAATGCAACAAAGAACTATAAAAATGATGGTGACAGTGTTTACCGTTTATTCTATGATATGATCAAAGGTGGTGACTACCGCGCACGTGAAGCAAATGTTTATCGTGCTGCTGAAGTAAGTAGTGCTACCATCGACCAATTAACCGCACAAGGTGTTCCGTTCGCTCGTGAGTATGGTGGAACTCTTGATAATCGTTCATTTGGTGGTGTACAGGTTTCTCGTACATTCTATGCTAAAGGTCAAACCGGACAGCAATGTTTACTTGGTGCTTATTCAGGAATGAGTCGCCAGGTGACTAAAGGTACTGTTACAATGTACGAACGCCGCGATATGCTTGATATCGTTGTTATCGACGGAAAAGCACGTGGTATTATCGCTAGAAATCTTGTTACCGGAGAGATCGAAAGACATTCTGGTCATGCAGTGATCCTTGCAACAGGTGGTTACGGTACAGTATATTATCTTTCTACTCTCGCTGTAAACTCTAATGCTAGTGCAGCTTGGGCAGCTTATAAGAAGGGAGCTTTCTTCGCTAACCCAAGTTTCATTCAAATTCACCCAACATCAGTACCGGTTCTTAACGACTATCAGGCAAAACTTACGTTAATGTCTGAGTCTTTGCGAAATGATGGACGTATTTGGGTTCCTAAAAAGAAAGCAGATAAACGTCATGCAAATGATATTCCTGAAGAAGAAAGAGATTATTATTTAGAGCGCAGATATCCTGCATTCGGTAACCTTGTACCACGTGATGTTGCTTCAAGAGCAGCTAAAGAAAGATGCGATGCAGGTTATGGTGTTGGAGAAACTGGTCTTGCAGTAAATCTTGACTTTAAAGATGCGATCGCTAAACAAGGTAAACAAGCGATCGAAAACAAATATGGTAACCTTTTCGAAATGTATGAAAAGATCACCGGAATCAACCCTTATGAAGAGCCAATGCGTATTTATCCTGCAGGACACTATACCATGGGTGGTTTATGGGTAGATTATGACTTACAAACAACCGTACCTGGATTATTTGCAATTGGTGAAGCTAACTTCTCTGATCATGGTGCAAACCGATTAGGAGCAAGTTCATTAATGCAATGTGCAGGTGATGGATATTTTATAATTCCTTACACTATCAGTAATTATCTAGCTGATGAAATTAAAGTTGATAGATTTTCAACTGATCTTCCTGAATTTGATGAAGCTGAGAAAGCTGTTACAGACAAACTTCAAAAATTATTGAACGTTAATGGAACAGAGTCAGTTACTTCATTCCATAAACGTTTAGGTAAGATCCTTTGGGATTACAGTGGAATGTCACGTAATGAAGAAGGATTGAAAAAAGGATTGAAGCTTGTTGATGAACTTAAGAAAGAATTCTGGTCGAATGTAAGAGTACCTGATACAAATGAAGAATTGAATCAGGAACTTGAGCGTGCCGGAAGAGTTGCTGATTTCTTCGAAGTAGCGAAAATCATTATTCATGACGGATTAAAACGTACTGAATCTTGTGGAGCTCACTTCCGTGAAGAAAGTCAGACTGAAGGTGGTGAAGCAATGAGAAAAGATAAGGACTTCTCTTATGTTGCAGCTTGGGAGTTTATGGGTGAAGAAAAAGACCCTAAACTTCACAAAGAGCCTCTGAACTACCAATATGTTGAGGTGAAAGAAAGGAGTTATAAATAAAAAACTGATTTATCATGAAACTTAAACTCAAAATCTGGAGACAAAAAAATGCCAAAGCAAAAGGTAAATTTGTCGATTATATATTAGATGATGTTTCTCCTGAAATGTCATTCCTTGAGATGTTGGACGCATTAAACGAAAAACTAATTACAGGAGGTGATGAGCCAGTGGCTTTCGAACACGATTGTCGTGAAGGTATCTGTGGTTGTTGTAGTTTATACATCAATGGTCGTCCACACGGACCTGCTGAGAAAACCACTACTTGTGAATTGCACATGCGCTCATTTAAAGATGGCGATACGATCGTTGTAGAACCATTTAGAGCTAAAGCATTCCCAATCATCAAAGATCTTATTGTTGATCGTTATGCTTTTGATAAGATCATTCAATCGGGTGGATTTATCAATGTAAATGCAGGTGCTGCTCAAGACGCAAATACGATATTAATTAGCAAAGAAGATGCTGATGAAGCAATGGATTCTGCAACCTGTATTGGTTGTGGTGCTTGTGTTGCTGCTTGTAAAAATGCGTCAGCGATGTTATTTGTATCTGCTAAGGTTTCTCAATTCGCTTTACTTGAGCAAGGTAAAGTTGAGGCTAAAGAAAGAGTTCAGGCCATGGTTGCAAAAATGGATGAGCTTGGATTTGGAAACTGTACGAACACTTATGCTTGTGAAGCTGAATGTCCGAAAGGTATCAGCGTTGCAAATATTGCTCGTATGAACAGAGAATTCTTAACTGCAAAGTTAACCTAATTAAAACCGTTATATATTTATAACACTGCAGCTTGCCCTGATTTTGGGGTAGGCTGTTTTTTCATTAAAAAAATAGATAATAGCTATCTTTAAGTACTTAAACCAATCAGGATGCAATTCAAAGATATTATTGGACAAGAGGAAGTTAAGGCGCGTTTAAAACATACTGTTCATGAGAATAGAGTGAGTCATGCACAACTATTCCTTGGTGAAGCAGGAGTTGGGAAATTAGCAATGGCGATCGCTTATGCCCAATATATCAATTGTTCAGACCGTACTCTTGAAGATTCTTGTGGTGTTTGTCCTTCATGCCTAAAATATCAAAAGCTGGTACATCCCGATCTGCATTTTGTGATGCCGGTTGCTTCAACCAAAGATGTTAAAAAACCTACTAGCGCCGAGTTCATAGAACCATGGAGAAACCTTCTGGAACGTCAGAAACAGTATATCAATCTGAATGAATGGTATGAAGAGATCGGCATTGAGAATAAACAAGGGATCATCAATAAAGATGATTGTAATAATATCATCAAAACATTAGGATATAAATCTTATGAGGCTGAGTATAAGGTGATGATCATTTGGATGGCTGAGAAACTATACCATGCCGCAGCTCCAAAGATCCTTAAGATACTTGAGGAACCACCTGAGAAAACGCTGTTTATTCTGATCTCAGAAAGTCGTGAACAGATCCTGAATACGATCTATTCGAGAACTCAGTTGGTAAAGTTTCCTAGATTAAAAGATGCACAGATCGTTCAGGCACTTTCTGATAACACAGATTGTACGACTGAGAGTGCCCAACGTGTTGTTAATATAGCGGAAGGTAGCTATAAACAAGCTGTTCGCTTATTAAATGAAACCGAATTGGATGCCTTGAATTTTTCATTTTTCAGTAAATGGATGCGTGCTTGTTACCAGAATAATTTACAAGAATTGGTTGCTTTTACTGCTGAAGTATCGAAGATCGGAAGAGAAAGACAAAAGAGCTTGTTGAGCTATTCACTGAGAACCATTAGAAATAGTTTCTTGATCAATATCGATCAGAATGCAATGGTGAAATTGGAAGCTGATGAACGTACATTTGCCACCAAATTCTCACCCTTTATCAATCAAGCAAATATTCATTTGTTTACCGAACAGATCAATCAAGCCTTATATCATATTGAAAGAAATGCAAATCCTTCAATTTTGTTTATGGATCTGTCCTTACAAGTCGTACAATTCCTGAAACTTAAGCCGGCAGCAGTTCAGTAAAATTTGTATTTTTGCTGCTCAAGATGACTAACATGGATAATCAAGATATAGATAAATCATATAATAATTCATTTTCAACAAGAGGTTGTTGCAAAGTTCCTGATGCTGAAGGAGAAAACAAGGGGGTGTATAAAGGAACATGTTGTAAACTAGACAACCATGATTGGCTTGAAAATGTTAACCCTCCAGGTAGTTCTCCAAAATTCGATTGTGTTGAGGTTAGATTTAAGAATAGCAGAAAGGAATTCTTCCGTCTTTATAGTGACTTCGATCTTGAGGTAGGAGATATTGTAGCTGTTGAAGCTTCTCCCGGACATGATATCGGAATTGTGTCGATGAGTGGCGAATTAGTGCGCCTGCAAATGAAGAAGCGCAATATAGATCCTAAATCAAATGATATCAAAAAGCTCTATCGCAGAGCCAGAACTTCAGATATTGAAAAATGGGTTAAAGCAGTAAGTCGTGAAGATTCTACACTTTTCAAAACCCGAAAGATAACTTCAGACCTGAATCTTGATATGAAAATGAATGATATTGAGTATCAGGGAGATAACACAAAGGCTGTTTTTTATTATACAGCTGAGGAAAGAGTTGATTTCCGACAATTGATCAAGGTGTTGGCTGAAACTTTCAAGATCAGAATTGAAATGCGCCAGATCGGTGTAAGACAAGAAGCTGCTAGACTTGGTGGTGTTGGTTCATGTGGTCGTGAACTATGTTGTTCTACTTGGATGTGCAACTTTAGTTCGGTAACAACCAATTCTGCTAGAGTTCAACAACTGTCTCTAAATCCTCAAAAATTAGCCGGCCAATGTTCTAAGTTGAAATGTTGCCTGAATTTCGAGATCGATTCTTATCAGGATGCACTGAAAGATTTTCCGGATAGCAATACCGTTCTTAAAACAAAAAAAGGCGATGCCGTGCATCAGAAAACGGATATTTATAAACGCTTGATGGGGTATTCTTACAAAGATGATTATGCGAATATGATGGCATTACCCGTAAAGAAAGTAAAGCATATCATGGAAATGAATAAACGTAAGAAATTCCCTGAAAAGCTTGAGAACTTTGCCTTTGTAAAAGAACAGAAAACCAATTTTGAAAATGTTGTAGGTCAGGATGATCTGGATCGTTTTGATAAAATGAAATAAGATCATGCAAAAATCGATCGGTAGTACTTCAATTATTTTGTTTGTATTTATTTCAATCCTCTTTTATTCCTGTGGTGCTAATGTTGTGCACACAAATACAGCTTCAGTTCCCAATAATTGGATGATCTCAGACACCATTCATTTCTCATTCGATCATATTGATACACTCAATTCTCACGATTTAACTTTTTTAGTAAGAAATAATACCGACTTCGAATATCAAAATGCATTTTTCTTCGTTAAGTTATCGTATCCTGATGGATCTTTTCTAAGAGATACAGTGGAATGTCAGTTAGCCGATTATCGAGGGGAGTGGTTAGGTAAAGGAAGTGGAAAGATCAAAGAGGTACAGCAACAGTTTGGCTCGAATTTTAAACTCGATAAAGGAGGGATCTATCAATTGGAGGTTACTCATGCTATGCGAACAACTACAGATGAAGGACTGAAAGGTATCGAAGATATAGGATTCCAAATCATAAGAAAAACTAATTAGTCACATGTCGGAAGAAAAGCTCATTAAGAAGAAGATCTTTAATTATATATTTAAATTCTGGTTGATTTTTGGACTGGGATTCCTTGCTGTTATCATTTTCTTCATTGGGATAGAATCAGAATGGTTCGGTCCAATGCCTACTTTCGAAGAGCTCGAGAATCCAAAAAGTAATTTAGCATCTGAAATCTACTCTGTTGATAGTGTCTTATTAGGAACTTACCATATTGAAAACAGATCAAATGTAGATTATAGAGAACTGAGTCCCTATTTGATCAATGCATTGGTAGCTACAGAAGATGAGCGCTTTGCAGAGCACTCAGGTATAGATGGCAAGTCGTTGCTACGTGTTGCTTATGGTGTTATGACCGGTAATGCCGGAAAGGGTGGAGGAAGTACAATAACGCAGCAGTTGGCAAAGAACTTATTTACAATGCGAAGCCTGAACCCTTCAAAGCTTCAATTAGTTCTTTTTAAGTTCAAAGAATGGGTGACAGCTATTAAACTTGAGCGAAATTACACTAAGCAGGAAATTATTTCAATGTATTTGAATACAGTTGCTTACGGAAGCAATTCTTTTGGGATCAAATCAGCATCAAGTACATTTTTTGCTACAACTCCAGATTCATTAAAACTTGAGGAAGCAGCACTACTAGTGGGAGTTGTAAACAAACCTACTCGATTTAGCCCCATCAGAAACCCTAAGAATTCACTAAAAAGAAGAAATCTTGTGCTTTCCAGAATGCAAAAAAATGGATTCATTACCCAGGCTGTTTATGATTCTATTTCTGCCATTCCTATCGATATGAGCAGATTCAGAATATTCGATCATACAGAAGGACAAGCAAGATATTTCAGAGAGTTTCTTAGAGCTCAACTTACAGAATGGTGTAAGGTTAATTTGAAAGCTGATGGCTCTCCTTATAACATCTATACAGATGGATTAAAGATTTATACAACCATTGATTCTCGTATGCAAGCTCATGCGGAAGCTGCCATGAAAGAGCATTTAGCATTAGATCTTCAACCAACATTCTATAAGCATTGGGAAGGGATTCCTCAGGCACCTTTCACTTTTGAAGGAGACTCAGCTTTACGGGAAGTTGAAAAACTGATGGATCTTACCATTCGTAGAACTGAAAGATATCGTAAATTACGTAATGCAGGAGTTCAGTTCGATAGCGTTAAAAAGATCTTTGATATTCCAGTTCCGATGAAATTATTCTCATGGGAAGGAACGATAGACACTGTATTGAGTCCATTGGATTCATTAAGATATTATAAGTTTTTCCTTCATTCCGGATTGATGTCGATGGAACCACATACCGGACAAGTGAGGGCTTATGTTGGTGGTATAGATTATAATACATTTAAGTATGATCACGTAACTCAAGGTCGCCGCCAGGTAGGTTCAACATTCAAACCATTCCTATATACACTTGCGATGCAGGAAGGTGAATACACTCCATGTAGTATGTTGCCTAATATTCAACCTCGAATTGAACTTGATAATGGTGATGTTTGGGAACCAGCAAATGATCCTGACGGAACGGAAGGACAAGAAATTACACTAAAATATGCATTAGCGAAATCAAATAACTGGATCTCCGGTCGATTGATAAAACGTCATTCTCCAAGATCTGTAAGAACTATTGCAAGAAAAATGGGTGTTACAAGTCCGATCAGCCCGGTTTATTCTATTGCCTTAGGTTCTGCTGATCTGAAATTAAGTGAAATGGTTGGCGCAATGAACACCTATGCAAGTAAAGGGGTTTATATTCAGCCGATATTCGTAACCCATATTGAAGACAAAAATGGGAATGAAGTTGCCAGATTTGTTCCGAATAAGAGTGAAGCTATGAGTGAGGAAACAGCTTACTTAATGCTTGAGTTAATGAAAGGTGTCGTGGATTATGGTACCGGACGAAGACTGAATTGGAAATATGGTTTCAGACACACAATTGCAGGTAAAACAGGTACATCAAATAATCAATCTGATGGTTGGTTCATGGGTATTGTTCCACAGCTGACTACTGGTGTTTGGACTGGATGTGATGATAGAAGTGCACACTTCAGATCTCTTACTTTAGGCCAAGGAGCGAATATGGCATTGCCTGTTTGGGCATTGTACATGCAAAAACTTTATGCTGACACTACCCTGAATTTTACAAAAGGCGAGTTTGAAATGCCATTCAGAGGTATGAATATTGAGTTTGATTGCGATAAATTCAATCGAAATAGAAATAATGAAGTAGAATTTGATGAGGACGAAGAGTTCTAATTATTTCTTTTTCTTTCGCTTTCTTTTATTGTATTTTTCAGCTTGTTTTCGAGTTTCTTCCATGCGTATTTGGGTAGCTTTGGTCTGTCTGTCCCAGTGAGCCTTTTTTCGCGCTTCATGCGCTTTCTTTTCAAGTTCTTTGCGCTCTTTTTCCTGTTTTAATCTTTCTTTCTCACGCAATGTCTCCTCAGATACTTTACAAGAAGATATTGATAAGATCAGAATGAAAACTAATACGATAAACCTGTAAATTCGCATGGGAATAAAGTTAGATGCAAAATATTATTTTCACAAATTCGTTTCTAAAATTATGAAGAGAATAAATACGATTTTTCTTTTGGTTGCTTTATTTAGCATTTTCGCTTGTACTAAAGATAATCCGGTTGATGAGATCATACCCTATGCTAATGTGAATTTTACCATCAACCCAGCTTCTATTCAGTACGACAATCTAAATATTGTCGGGAATTTCGCATATGTAACCGGTGGATATCGAGGGATCATTTTATATCATGCAAGTTTGAATGAGTACAAAGCTTTTGAAAGGACTTCTCCTTATGATTTCCCAAATGATTTTGAATGCCGTGTGAAAGTTGATGAGTCGGGACTTATAGCAGTTGATGAATGTAGCGGGTCTAAGTATATTCTTTTAGATGGAAGCCCATTTGAAGGACCTGCAACTTTACCTCTCAAGCAATACAATGCAGTATTTGATGGAGTGAACCTGCATGTGTTCAATTAAAAAAAGCGACCCATCCGGATCGCTTAGATTATTTTATATGAAACCCTGAAAAAATGCTGAGTTTTTGAAGCATTTTGAAGGGCTAATATCTATAATGTTCAGGTTTGTAAGGACCTTCTTTAGGAACACCAATATAGTCAGCTTGCTCATCAGACATCTCAGTTAACTTAACGCCAATTTGTTCAAGGTGTAATCGAGCAACTTCTTCATCTAATTTCTTAGATAATCTGTAAACGCCAACTTCATAGTTGTTTTTCCAAAGATCGATTTGAGCTAGAGTTTGGTTTGAGAATGAATTACTCATTACAAATGAAGGATGCCCTGTTGCACAACCAAGGTTTACTAATCTTCCTTCAGCAAGTAAGAACATAGAATTGCCATTCTCAAAAGTATATTTATCAACTTGAGGTTTGATATTTGTATGTTTTACAGTTTTATCTGCCATGAGTTTCTCAACCTGGATCTCATTATCGAAGTGTCCGATATTACAAACGATCGCCTGATCTTTCATTTGCTTCATATGCTCAAGCGTAATCACATCTTTATTTCCGGTAGTTGTTACAAAAATGTTTCCTTCTTTAAGAGAATCTTCCATGGTCGTAACTTTAAAGCCCTCCATAGCAGCTTGAAGTGCACAAATTGGATCGATCTCAGTAACAATTACTCTGGCTCCGTATGAACGCATAGATTTTGCACAACCTTTACCTACATCGCCATAACCTAGAACAACTACAACTTTACCTGCAATCATCACATCAGTAGCTCTTTTGATACCATCAGCAAGAGATTCGCGGCAGCCATATAGGTTGTCGAATTTAGATTTAGTAACCGAATCATTAACATTGATAGCCGGAACCAATAAAGTTCCTTCTTCCATCATTTGGTATAAACGGTGAACACCGGTTGTAGTTTCTTCAGAAACACCTTTCCAATCTTTAACAGCTTTTTGCCATTTTTGATTATCCTCAACATAAGTTTCTCGTAAGAGCTTATAGATCGCAGCTTCTTCCGAGTTCTGAGGTTCATATTTCAATAATTCAGGATCTTTTTCAATATCCACACCTTTATGAAGTAAAAGTGTTGCATCACCTCCATCATCAACGATCAATTCAGGACCTTCTCCATTAGGGAATGACAATGCTTGTTTAGTGCACCACCAATATTCATCAAGTGTTTCACCCTTCCATGCAAAAACAGGAATGCCAGCAGCAGCGATTGCAGCAGCAGCATGATCTTGCGTAGAAAAGATATTACAACTTGCCCATCTTACATTTGCTCCAAGATCAACAAGTGTTTCAATCAGAACAGCAGTTTGAACTGTCATGTGAAGAGAACCTGATACTCTTACATCTTTTAATGGTTTTTCAGTTGAATATTTTTTACGGATTGCCATTAAACCTGGCATTTCTTTCTCCGCGATCTCAATTTCTTTACGTCCAAAATCTGCTAGATTTATATCTGCGATTTTATAATCTACATCAGTTTGTAACATTATAATTTAGATTTCAATAAGTTAAATTCTTTTAGCGATTGCAAAAATAGCCATATTCTGTCGATTCACAAAGCCTGAATAAAACAATTATAAATAAGCAAAATATTGTACTTTTGAGTATGCCACTAAAAATGCTGTTTCAACCATCATTGAATTGTTCGATCGGGATTTGGAAGATCTCGGAAAGTCTTGATGAACTCATACATTTGAGTAAGAATCAATATGAACAGGAATTGATGGAAACATCGAATATAGAGCGCAAAAAGCAAAGGATCATCAGTAGATTGCTACTCACCAAAATGTTAGATATTGATTCTGTATCAATATCTTATGATGTGAACAGAAAGCCATTTGTAGAAGATCAGAATTGTTTTTTCTCGATCAGTCATACTTCGGAATTTGTGGTAGTTTCACTTTCTTCTGAAAAGAATACAGGCATTGACATTGAGAAACTCTCAGATAGGATTTTGCGAATCGAGTCGAGATTTATTTCTGACCGTGATGCCAAAATATTAGATTCTTTCATTGATCAACTTGAGGCAAAATATCTGGTTTGGGGAGCTAAAGAGTGTATGTTGAAATATGTTGGTGATCGTAAGATCGATTTCAAAAAGCACATGCAAATAAAAAACTTTAACTTTACAGATAAGGGTATGTTCGTGGCTGAACTTAATTATGGAAACATCCATGAAGAGTTTGAGATCAATTATTTAAAGATCGATGACCATGTTCTGACATACATTTTCAAATAATCGACAAAATCATTCATATGAGTATTTATCAAAGCATTGTAGAGAAAAAGAAATTAGGTAAAAAACAATTCGCTGTACTTATAGATCCTGATAAACCAACAGAATCAGAAGTAATAAAAATCGCTCAAAGAGCTATGGATGCTAATGTCGATTATTTTTTCGTTGGTGGAAGTCTATTAACAAATAACAATCTCGATCTCTGTATTAAAGGTTTGAAGGAAAATGCTGACATTCCGGTTGTTTTATTTCCTGGTAATACGCTACAAATGAGTGCTAAAGCTGATGGTTTCTTATTTCTTTCACTCACTTCAGGACGTAATGCTGAAATGTTGATCGGACGCCATGTGATAGCGGCTCCATATTTGAAATTAAGTGGATTGGAAGTTATTTCCACAAGCTATATGTTAATTGATAGTGGTAAGCCAACCACAGTTTCATATATGAGTAATTCAATTCCAATTCCTGCAGATAAGAAAGATATTGCTGCATGTACAGCTCTTGCAAGTGAAATGTTAGGACATAAACTGGTATTTATGGATGGTGGGAGTGGAGCTGTAAATCCAATTTCTCCTGAAATGATCCAAATGGTTAGTCAGACAATTCAAGTACCTCTGATCATAGGTGGTGGAATCAAAACTCCTGAATTAGCAGCTCAAACTGCGAAGGCTGGAGCTGACCTTATTGTTGTTGGAAATAAACTGGAAGAGGATAGCAGCCTGATTAATGAATTGGCTAGTGCTATACACTCAGTGTAAAAATATTGATAATTAGATGGATAAGGCTTGACATCCGCCAGCCGGCGGATGTCAAGCCTTATTATTTATCTAAAAGGATTTACCTTAAACGTTTTTGAAACACTTTCTATCTGACCTTCGATGATCAATGTGTGCTTACCTGCTTTCGTTAGCTTTTTATCCGCATCCATTAAATTCCACTCGAAGAAATTCATTCCCGCATCTGCTTTCACCGATTTCGAATAAACTTGATCACCATTCTCATTTTTAATAATGATCTTCACTTCTGTATTCTCATTACTGAAGTAAGCAATGTCAGCTTTTTTCATTCTTCTCATATACCACCAATGAGTACTGTATGGTAGTTTAGAGTCCTCAATATCAAAGATCGCGATGGATTTATCATTTGTTTCTTTGTTGAATGATTGGATATAACTAACATCCATAGCCCACATACCACGACCGTGTGTTGCTGCTACCATGATATGATCTCTTGGATGAATGATCAGATCGTGTACATAGGTTGTTGGGAAATTACCCGGCAAGCTGATCCAATCAGCACCATCATTTAAAGAAACATAAACACCATAGTCGGTACCTACATATAGAACACCTTGGTTATGCGGATCTTCACGAATAACATTCACTGGCCCAATAGGTAAATTATTGGTTATATCAATCCATGTTTGACCATAATCATTAGACTTCCAGATATATGGAGTGAAATCATCTTCACGTTTCCCGTTTTGAGTCATATAAACTGTTGACTTATTGAATTTGGAAGCCTCGATTTGAGAAACCCATTTGCGATATGGTAGACCCTTAGTGATCTCCGTCCAGTTTTCACCATGATTTTTCGTGATCCACACTCTTCCGTCATCTGTTCCTGCATAGATCATCCCGAATTGGAATGTTGATTCTGAGATTGTGAATATTGTTTGGTAAGGAATATCTCCTTTCATTTCGTCCTTGTTGTATGTAAGATCCGGACTGATCTTATCCCAAGTCTCGCCCTGATCCATTGAACGATGAACGAATTGTGTTCCGTGATAAACGATCCTTGGATTGTGAGGGGAAAGTATGAATGGAGCGATCCATTGCCCTCTTAATTTTTTAACACCTTCAGGTGTTGGTGGCATGATCTTTTTCCCATCATTAGTTTTAACATTTGTACGATATAAAGTGCCATAAAAACCAGCAGAATATACAATGTCTGTGTTTGTTGGATCAACAAAGTGATTACTTCCTTCTCCACCCGGAGCATATTCAAATTCTACGGCTGGGATATTGTTTCTGCCATTACTTAAATCTACTTTTCCAACTCTACTTCCATGATCCTGAATAGAACCGTAAACCTTAAATGGTGTAGACATGTCATAGTTCACATTGAAGAATTGTACCACAGGGATCTCATTATAGAAAGGTTTAAAAACTTTTCCTCCATCATAAGTGATCGCAACTCCACCATCATTTACATTTACNATATAATCGGTGNTTTCAGGATCGATCCATAAGCCATGATGATCACTATGCATTCCTCTTAATGGTTTAAAGGTCTTACCTCCATCAAGAGATTGGTTCAAGGCTAATCCCATTACATAGATCTTATTCTCGTCTATAGGATCAACTTTTATTTGACCAAATACCCAACCATAAGTTCCTGAAAGTCCTTCCATATAAGAGTTTTGTTCATTCATTTGTGTCCAGCTATTCCCACCATCTGTTGATTTGAATACACTCGCACCTTTAATTCTTCCACTGCTTGGACGACCATAAGCATCAGTTGATTGATTAAGCTCATTGTCTTCTTTTAGCTTTTCATAATTATCAATGAAAGCATAAACTACTTCTGGTTTTGCTGCACAAAGATCTATTCCTATTCGACCTCTGAACTTGGCCTGTGGTAATCCATTATTGATGGCTTTCCAGTTTTTGCCACCGTCAACAGATTTGTAGATGCCACTTTGTTTGTAATCCGCTTCATTTCTAGGGTCATTCCATTTTAATNTGATGCGTTGCCAGGTTGAAATGTATATTGTTTCAGGATTTTTAGGGTCGATCACAAGATCGTTTACAGAAGTTCTTGGGTCAACATAAAAGATCTTCTTCCAGCTTTCTCCACCATCTGTAGATTGATATAGTCCTCTGTCTTTATTGTCAGTCCATTCATTTCCTGAAGCTGCCACATAAATAAGATTCGAATTGTTTGGATGAACAATGATCCTGGAGATCGTTCCGGTTCCTGCTAAGCCTTTATGTTCCCATGTTTTTCCACCATCAGTGGATTTATAAATACCAGCCCCGGCTTGGGAACTCCTGAAAATGTTTTGTTCACCTGTACCGGCCCAAATGGTTTCCTGGTTCTGAGGGTCGAGCTCAAGATCTCCAAACGCTGTTGACATTCCATGTTCAAAGACAGGAAACCAGCTTTGTCCTTCATTTTCAGTCTTCCAAATTCCACCAGAAGCTGCAGCAACATAAATGGTGTAATTCTGACCTTTAGGTGTAACTACCTCTACATCCGTCATTCTTCCACTGACATTAGTTGGTCCGATGTGTTGCCAGGGTAAATTCTTAAAAAGTGATGATTGAGTGAGTTCAACATGTTGTTGATACCATTGTTGTTTCTTTTTTGCTGACGTTTTACTTACTACCTTCTGCGAATAAACGGCAGAACTCATAAGCGTGATAATCAAAGCCAAGCTAAGGCTTCTGATCAAAGTTTTCTGTGTGAATATCATAATTGAATTAGTTAAGTGAATAGCTTTTGGATCAGCAATTTACCCAGATTGGAAGTGGAACACAAATCTCAGACGGTTTAATCTATTTTCAGAAAGTAATAAAGGATGAAACCTTGAATTAGTTCGACCTTCTTAAACCGTTTACCCATTTCTCAGCTTCATTAATAGTGGAAAATGTCTTGAAGCTCCAACCGGAACCATGCATGAGCTGTTCCCAGTAATCGATCAGTTTTAAGGTGTGAGAATCAGTAGCAATGTGAACAACCTGAAGTCTTTTATTCCAAATCGCAGATTGCTTGTCTAGTTCACCAACAACTTTAATGTTTTTGATCAACATTTCGGAAAGGTTGGCGTTTAGCAGATTAGAAACTTGATATTTTATTTGATCAAATCGTTTGTCGCCATAAATTACCCCATTAGCCTCGATGTTTTCTTCTAGGCTGATCTTACCTTCCCAATTGATGGTAACACAATCCGATTCCCAACTTATTTGATAGGACATGTTATAATATCCTAAAAATAAGCAAAAAGTAACCTTAATGTAAGCGATTTGAGAATTTCTTTTATGGGTCTAGTGTTAAAAAGATTATTTCGACATTCTCTTCATCTCAACAAAAGCTGTGGCTTCTTCTAGAGTGTCAAATGTTTCAAATGTCCAACCGGAGCCTTGCATTACTTCTTCATAAACTTTGACCAACTCAAGGGCATCATGGTTTTTTGTAACATGAATAGCACATACTTGTTTATTCCAGATTGCAGATTGTTTATCTAGCTCAGCAACGATTCTGGCTTTTTTAAAATCGAATTTACTTAAATCAACATCAAGAATTACAGAGATCTCATAGCTGAGCTTGTCAAACCTCTTATCACCATAGATTACTCCGTTTGCTTCAATGTTTTCTTCGTAAGTAGGCTTCCCTGACCAAAATGTAGTCACGCAATCACCATCCCATAAAATTTCGTAAGCCATATTGACGTTTTCCCCAAATTTAAGCTTAAAGTATCGCTTTGTCCAATTTTTTAGATTAATAACTAATTATGGCCTCTACAGGGTTTCTTCTTAAGTGTGATCGGATGATCTGTTGAACATCTTTATTGTCGTCATAAGAAGTGATGCAATCTTCTAATTGCTCAGTTTTCATATCACTTGATGAAGAATCTATATATCCAAATCCCAAATATTTCCCATTCTTGATTTGAATAACAGTTTTTTCATTTTCTGTTTTTCCGCAGTCAATAACAAAAAAACTTTGGTGTTTGAATTGATAGTTCTGAATTGCAGATTGGAGTCTTTTATTATAGGTTTCTGGTGACTCTTCACCTATACATGCTCCTTTACATTGATGGATCTGATGGTGAAAGCATGGACCTTCAGATTCATACAAACTGCATAATTTCTGACATAATTCATATTCTTCAACCATTGAAAAGACATGCTGGTTGGCTTCTGCTTTAGATGTGTAGGAGGTTAATGGAGTAGCTCCATCAACTAACTTAAGCACATTTAATCGGTCATAACCATTTTCATCCTTAAACTGATATAAGCCATAGTTGAATGCTGTTCTGCGTTGAGCTCTGTTATATAAAGGTTTGTGTTTTTTGATCTCGTGAGATTCTAACAATAATGCTGCAAGTTCACTTCCGGTTTCCTCAAATGATACATTTGCTATAGCATCTCTCATCTCGATCGCTTTACGCGTTAGATTATTATTTAAGTGAGATAATACACGGTCTCTGATAGATTTGCTTTTACCAATATAGATCAACTCTTCTTTTTTGTTGTAGAAGTAATAAACGCCAGGTTTTTCCGGCAATCCATTTATGATGTCTTTGCTCAGATCGGATTGATAGCCTTTCAGTGATTTTTCTGCTGCATTTTCATCCAAATTTAACAGAAGTTCGAACACTTTTACAGTAGCTAGTGCATCTCCAAAAGCTCTGTGTCTACCCGTATTTTCTATGTTTAGCTCTTTACAAAGTTTGCCTAATCCATAAGATTTTCTTCCCGGAATGAGTTTTCTGGCAAGTTTGACGGTGCATAATGTTTTGCGCTTAAAGTCGTAGCCTAGACTTTTAAATTCTGATCGGATAAAATTATAATCGAAAGTTACATGATGCCCAACGATGATCTTGTCTTCAGTTAATTCTACGATCTGCTTTGCAACTTCATAGAACTTCGGAGCATTAACAACCATTTGATTATTAATACCGGTAAGGCGAGTGATTTGATATGGGATCTTTCGTTCGGGATCGATCAATGTACAGAATTCATCCACGATCTTTTCACCATCATGAATGTAGATCGCAATTTCTGTGATCTTCTCAGATTTTGCACTTAGTCCGGTAGTCTCAACATCAATAACTGCGTACATCGATTAGATGTTAAGGCGTGTTTGAATGGCAATTACCTCTTTTCTCAATTGTTTAACAGTGTCAACCAAATCTTGTTTCTCTTGATTGGCCTCAGGCATTTCGGAGCTGATGTAATGAACAAATTTCCACACCTCTTTTACATCGGAGATGTCGATATCGTATGAATCGTATAATGAGTTCAGAGAATGTAAAGTGAGTTTTTTCTCCTCACGGATCTTGTTCTCTACAACTTTGAAAACTACTCCGTCATCCAACGTTAAAATAATGTATGGGTGTTTGTCACGAATATTATTCCAGTCGATGATGTATTCGCCGGTTACATATGAGCCATCAGGAATTGGCAACATTGAGTCTCCGCTGATCTGGAATGTTCGGTATTTCTTTTGTCTGGAAAGGAATGGAAGTTGAAATGTGGGAAGTACTTTAATGTAGTCGGGATCTGCAAAGCCACTGGTATATCCTGCTTTTGCCTTTTCTGCGATCAATTCTATATTCTCATTGTCTTCCAGGTCAACCGTAGATGCAAGAACCCTAATGTTGCTCCCTTTTATATAAACGTCGTAGCCACGTTCAATTTGAGATAGTTGGCTTTCGGCTAATTCTGTAAGGTCAACTTTGACTAATGTGTCAATGGCAATCTTGAAATAGCCGGAAAATTGCACAAGAACACTTACGCTGGGTTGTGCTACCTCATTTTCATATCCGCTTAAAGTAGAACGTTTCATTTCTAAAGCGAAAGCTACATCATCCTGTGTGCGTTTTTTGCGTTTTCTAAGGAATTTTATGTTGGAAGCGAAATAACTCATAACAATAAATTTTAAAGGTTTTTTATTCACAGATCTTGCATCTGAATAATCAAAAAGATTATATTGTAATCATAAAAACGATTAATATATAATCAAAAGTATAAAAAATATTTGAATTGTCAAGTAAATGCCTGAAAAAGATGGAAGATAAGCGGACGGTAGTGCATTTGGATCTGGATACATTCTTTGTTTCGGTGGAGAGGTTGCAGAATAGTAGTTTGGAAGGGAAACCAATTTTGATCGGAGGAACCTCAGATCGGGGAGTAGTAGCAAGCTGTAGTTATGAAGCCAGAACCTATGGGATTCATTCTGCAATGCCTATGAAGATGGCGAGAGTTCTGTGTCCTGATGCGATTATCATACGTGGAGATATGGATGCCTACAGCAGATATTCCAGAATGGTAACTGAGATTATCAAGGAGGATGCTCCGGTTTATGAAAAAGCTTCAATCGATGAACATTATCTCGATATAACAGGCATGGATCGCTTCTTCGGTAATTATAAATGGACGAGTGAATTGAGAGAACGGATCATCAAAGAAACCGGTTTGCCTATATCTTTCGGACTTTCAACAAATAAAACCGTATCAAAAATTGTAACAGGAGAAGCAAAACCAAATGGGATCTTACATATCAAGCCCGTTGAGGTGAATCCCTTTCTAGGTCCCTTATCGATCCGAAAGATCCCAATGATCGGAGCAAAATCCTTTCACCTTTTACGATCAATGGGGATTGGGACTATTCATACTTTGAGAATGGTGCCTCCTGATATGATGGAACGTGTAATGGGAAAGAATGGGATTATAGTCTGGAGGAAGGCCAATGGTATCGATCCAACCCCTGTAAAACCTTATATAGAAGCGAAATCTATCAGCACCGAAAGTACTTTTGATGTAGATACGATTGATGTTGTTTGGCTTAAGCAGAAACTGATCTCCATGGTAGAACGGATCGCCTACCAGCTTCGGGAAAAGCAAAAACTTGCATCTACTATTACTGTTAAGATACGCTATTCAAATTTTGATACATATACATTGCAAAAGCAAATCCCTTATACTGGTTTTGATCATATTCTTTTGAAAGAAGCATTGAGCTTATTCGATCGACTCTATCAACGACGTATGCTTTTACGACTAATTGGCGTGAAGTTGAGTGGTCTTGTAGGTGGTTCTCAGCAATTGAATATGTTTGAAGATACTCCTGAAATGACGAGCCTTTATCAGGCGATGGATCGGATGAGAATGCGCTATGGAGAGAAATATGTAAAGCGCGCTGTGGGCATTAGAACCGTTAAGGAAAGAAACCACAATTATGGCTTATAACAAAACCCTAAGATTCCATATGCTAAATCATTTGTAGAATGTGATTAGTAAACATTTAACTACATGACTTCATTGAATTAGCAACAAGAACCACCAGATTGTACTGGTGGACACTAAATGTCAGGATATGAACAGAAAATACAATAGTCTCCTTTCTTCGGCTTTAAAACTTTCTTGCATTGTTNACATTCATAAAAATATTGACATGAGTTCGTTGGCATAATTTCATCTTTCTTATGATCGCATTTCGGACAAGTAATTGTAGATTTTAATTTCAGTTAGTAATCAAAGTTAAGATTGTTATAAATTAAATTACCAAATGGCTTTTCCTTAAAATATAATCCATACAAAACACTTATATTCTAATGTATTTTGATTTTGGGTTGTTCATAATAAAGTGCAACTTTGTTTTTCCTTTAGATTTACATACAATAACCCCTGCATTTTTAAGTATAGTTAAGTGATGAGAAACAACTGGTTGCGGAAGCCCTACCAATTCTTGTATCTCTCTAACGCTAAGCCTTTCACCATTAGACAGACAACTAACTATAAACAATCTTTTGGGGTGTGAAATAGCTTTTAACATTATTACAGTTTTATCTAAATCTGATAGCTTTATTTTTAGTTCTTTTGATGATGTTTTCATAATAAATTTTGTCTTATAAAATTCATTTCAGTTATTATTTCATTCTTAGAATTCGATTGGCATTTAATATTGCTATTAGAGCAACCCCCATGTCCCCAAATACAGCTTCCCACATCGTCGCAATGCCGAAAGTGCCCAAAAGAATAAAAAGTGCTTTAACTGCTATGGCAAAGGAGATGTTTTGCCAAACAATTGCTCTTGTTCGAGAAGCGATGTCTATAGCTTCATCAACTTTAGACGGTAAATCATCCATTAAAACAACGTCGGCTGTTTCTATTGCTGCATCTGACCCAAGGGCACCCATTGCAATCCCAATATCCGCCCGAGCAATTACAGGGGCATCATTTATGCCATCACCAACAAAAGCCACCTTTCCGTTTTTATTTTCAAAAATAAGATGCTCAATATGCTTTACTTTGTCTTCAGGTAATAACTCAGCATAGTACTTGTCAACCTGAAGTATATTGGAATAAGCTTCTGCTGTATGTTTATTATCGCCAGTAAGCATTACAGTATAAATATTTCGCTTCTTTAATTTTTCTATTACTTTTATGGCATCCTTCTTAAGTGTATCTGATATAATTATATACCCTGCATAAATATTATTTACAGCAATGTGAATAACCGTGCCTTTAACGTTACAATTGGGATGTGAAATTTGCTTTTTATGCAAAAGCTTATCGTTTCCTGCAATTATTGTTTTATCATCAACTACTGCTTCGATACCATGCCCTGAAATCTCATTAACCTGACTTATTCTATCAATATTTATAATATTTCCCCATGCTTCAATAATCGAACTTGCAATTGGGTGATTTGAATTGCTTTCAGCATAAGCAGCATATTTTAAGATTTCAGACTCTGTATAGCCATTAGAAGCTACGATTTCCGATACTTTAAACTCCCCTTTTGTTAGAGTGCCGGTTTTGTCAAACACAACAGTTTTTACCTGAGTGAGGGCATCTAAAAAATTTGATCCTTTCACAAGAATCCCATTTCGAGAAGCACCCCCAATACCACCAAAATACCCTAGAGGAATGCTAATTACAAGCGCGCAAGGACAAGATATTACCAGAATTACTAAAGCACGATAAATCCATTCACTAAAGGATTGATCAAGAAACAACAGCGGTGGCAAGAAGGCAATTAATGCAGCAGTAGTAACTACGATAGGCGTATAATATTTAGCTATTGTGGTAATAAGTTTTTCTGTTTCTGCTTTCTTAGCAGTTGCATTCCCAACCATATCTAGAATTCTAGAGATAGAAGACTCATTGAAATGCTTTGTCACTTTGATGGTAAGTAACCCAGACTGATTGATCATACCTGCTAAAGCTTGATCATTAATATTTAGTTTTCTGGGCACACTTTCTCCGGTAAGTGCTGAAGTATTTACAAATGAATTTCCGTCTATTATAATTCCATCCAATGGAATTTTCTCACCTGCTCTTACAACTATTATGTCTCCTACTTTTACATTATTAGGGGAGACCTTTTGTGATTCCCCATTCTTAATAAGGTTCGCAAAATCAGGTTTAATTTCAAGAAGAGACTTTATAGATCTTCTAGACTTATTAACAGCAATTCCTTGAAACATTTCACCAATGATATAAAACAACATTACAGCTACAGCCTCTGGCATTTCGTGTATGGCAAAGGCACCTAATGTTGCAATTGTCATTAAAAAGTGTTCGCTAAATACCAGGCCTTTTATGATATTTTTAACAGCCATCTTTATTACGTTCCAACCAACCACGAGATAAGCAAAAACGAAAATTATGTATTCAGCTAAATGATAAGCTGTATTGTGAAGAGCATCTTCAAATACTATTCCTACAAGTAATAGCAAGATACTTGTAATGATTTTTATGATCGAGCGTTTATTCTCTGCAAGTAAGCGCATCGAGGATCTGTTATGTTCTGGATTAATATCTTCAATTTCAACTTCAGGTTCAACCTCAAGAATTTTTCTTTTTATTTTACCCATGTTTTCGGTATCGATCGTTATCGACCCGGCAGCGTAGTTTATTGACACGAAATTTACTTCATCTAACTTTGAAAGTTCGTCCTGAATTTTACTAGCACAAGAAGGACAGCTTAGATTTTTTATATTATACTTTTTCATAGTACCATTGTTGCAGTTAACATATGTCTTTGATTTGAATGAGGTAGATTGCTGTCGAGTACAAAAACAATCTACCTATTCATTAATTCAAGCTTGGGGTTTGGGGTTACTACCGGGGTCAGATAAACGCCAGTTCAAACCATCCTTAATTATTAGTGTTCATCTCCAGTCTCTTCTTTATTTAGGTCAGCTAATAGATAGTATGCTGCATTTAGTACAATTAGTGTGTTAGGGGGCATGGAATCTATGAGATTGATTTCTGTATAGCCATCCATACTTAGTCCTCTTATGATTTCGATCATCCTAAATCTTTTAGTCTCATCATTATCCACACTATTACTATTATGATTGTGTTCCTCGTCTTCATCGTTTCTGTGTTGAATTAATTCCGCTTGCTCCTCATAAATAAAAATATATGACTTGGTGCCTTCTGTTACTACGGCATCGTCAGGAAGAGTATTAGTATAATTACTATCTGTATTAAGAAAGCCCGAAATATACATTCCATCAATAAGTGTGATATTATGGCTTTCAATAGAAGCATGAATTTCAATAAATCGGTTATTTGTTTCAAACTCTTTTCCAATAGCAAACACTTTAGCAGTTAATTCTTGATCAGGAATATTAGAAATTTTGAACTGAACTACTTGACCCTCTTCTACAAGATGAGCGTCTTTTTCATAAATAATAAAATCTGCATGAATCGCATGATTATCTGTTATCGTGAATAATTTGTCTTTGGCTCCAATATATGTCCCTACATTAATATTAATATCATTGACGTAGCCGGTTATTGGAGAAATTATTTTAATGGTACTTGATACCAGTCCACTCTTAACTTTATCAGGAGAAATATTCAATAATTTCAAACGAGATTCCAATCCGGCATATTTAATTTTGGCAGCATTATAGTCGGCTTTAACCTTTTGAAAGTCTCTTCCAGAGCCTACGTTGTTTTCAAAAAGTTGTTTTTGCCTGTCGTATTCCAGTTTAAGGAATTCTAGATTTATTGCAGCTTCGGCAAAATCTTCCTGCATGATTATATAATTCGGGTGTTCCAATACGGCAAGCAGTTGACCTTTCTTCACTTTATCCCCATGAAATACATTAATGTCTTTCACATTACCCCCAATAATAGCTGTAATATCCGCTTTACTCGATGGAGGAACCCTTAGTTGCCCATTTACTTTTACAACAGATCTTAAATTTCTCATTTGAAGACTTCCTAATTTCAGGTCTAGTGCTTTTTGTTGATTCTTATTTAAAATTACAATTCCCTCGCCACCGCCTTTCTCATGTTCATTTTCTTCATGCTTGTTATTTTCTGAATTGCAAGATGTTAATGCGGCCAATGCAATTAGTGCAGTTAATAGTTTAATTTTCATAATTATCTTGTTTTTTATTTTCCTATAATAAATTTTAATTCAGCAGATAATTCATTAAGCTCTGCCTCTTGATTTAAAAATGCTAGTTTAGTTTTTATTGCAGACTCAACATTCTGTATAAATTGGACATAATCGATACTTCCAAGTTTATAGGCCAATTTAGAGGCTTGTATTTGCTCCTCAGCTAAAGGCAGAGCCTCCTCTTTATAGTAATCAATCACATTTTTCAAGACGAGAATCCTCATAATTAATTGGTTATATTGAGCAGTAAGCTCCAGTTTTTTTTGGGAAAATTCCTGTCCCGCAATCTGAAAATCTATTTTTGAAGCTTTTGTTTTCCCAGCCTGTGAAAAGAATAATAATGGAATAGATATGCCTGCTTCCCAACTATAAAATCCAGATTGCCCGTCAACGGATTGAAGGCTATATCCAAGGTTTAATTTTGGGAAAAAATTTGCTTTTTCAGCATTCCAAGCCGACTTTGCCACACTAATTCTGTTTGAGTACACATTTAATATAGGACTCGAATTCAGCAATTCTTTATTTAATGAAATTGAGGATTGATTGTTCGTAACTTCAATGGAAGAAATTTCAAAATCAGCTGGATATAGCAGGTATTGGTTTAGAATAAGTAAAGATGCCTGATACTTGCTTTCCGCTTTTTTTAGATTGACCAATAATTCTTTATACTTAGCTGAAGCTGACAGGTATTCTATCTTCGAACTTTGTTGCGTGTTAAACCTCAGTAAGGCTGCTTTTTGGAAATCAGCATATAATGTGTCAAGATCCATAAATAATTGCCATTGCTTTTTAGCATAAAGGGCTCTATACCATGAAATGCTTACATTTTTTATTAAATCATATTCAGTAAGAATTTGACTTGAAATTGCTTGTTCAGTACGAGAATCTGCAAGTTTACTTTTTGAAGAGATAGTAAAAATATCTATATCAGATTGACCTATGCCTATACTGTTTCGAACACCTTTAAAGCTATTACCTGTTTCTTCTCTTCCAGTATATATTGAGGTAGTCCCTAAATTATATGAAGTAGCTTTAAGCGCTTGCTCTCTCTCAACTATTAGTTTAGCAGTTTTAAGGGAGGGATAGTTATCTTTAGCTCTCTCTATAGCTTGTTCTAATGATATTGTAGAACTTTGAGCATTGATTTTATTACTTAGACTTCCAAAAACAAACAATAATAGAAGACTAA
>PARP01000035.1 GCA_002711565.1 Bacteroidota bacterium | reverse complement strand
ACTTCTGACAAACTATTGCCACCGAACTCATGCCAACATTATTACCAATTTCTAAACTGGCATTATTGCCAACAGAGATAAGACTTCTTTGATTTCTACCAATTGAATTAAAAACATTACCGCTATTAAGTTTAAAACAGTTTCCAATGATCAGTTTCCCATTCTTATGAATATTGAACTTAGGATAGCCATTGATGATAATATCTTTCTGGTAATTGATATTATGCACACTTAAACTGATGGCATTATAGGCTTTTGAACCTAATACATATAGAAAGAAGTGTAAAGCGTTAAATAAGCGATATACAAGTTTCATGATTATGATTCTAAGATTTTCTGAATAGCGGTGGATTGATTAATGACTTCATCATACCAAGAATTGCGTGTCTCTGAGTTTTTATAGTTCTCCACAAAGTATTTTAACTCTTCAATGAAATGATTACATTTTGGCATGCTCACATTTTCTTTTACGCCTTGTTTTTCAATGGTAAGAGTAGCACTAAAATCTGCTGGTATAGCAAATGCACGATCAAGTGTTAAAACGCCTTTTGTACCCCAAATAACATATTTGTTCTGATACATATTATCAAATCCAAAGACTAAATGTGCGGTTCTGCTTTCTCCAAAATTTAGCATAGCTGTGCCATGAATGTCTACTTCATGACCCTCATTTTCTACCACTGAAGTTATTGATATTGGTTCTACGCCAAAGAAATGTCTTGCAGCATGAATTACATAAGAGCCAGCATCAAGGATTGCTCCTCCGCCTAGTTTTTTGATATATCTGAAATTACTATTTACTAAAGGAGGAAAACCAAACCACGCTTGAAAATGAAGTGGCCTACCAATTTCATTCTTATCAATGAGGTCACGAATATATTTATGTTGCTCATGAAATTGATACATAAAGCCTTCAAATAATGCACATTCATTTTCTTTACAGACTGTTACTATCTCCTCAACCTCTTTTAAATTACAGGCTAATGATTTCTCACAAAGAATTTGTTTCTTATTCTTTGCAGCTAACTTTATTAAAGGAAGATGAGTTCCAATAGGCGTTGAAATGTAAACAGCATCAAAATCATATTTTTCCAGAGCACCCTCCAGTGTTGTTTCAAAAGGCAGTCCAAATTTTATGTTAATATCCTCTGCAATTTCTGGATTGATATCTATACAAACTACAATCTCAGTCACCTCAGATTCTATTAGTGCTGGTATGCTTGCTCTTTGAGCAATATTTCCACAACCAATTACAGCAAATTTCAACATTATTGATAAATTTTATTTAAAACTTCATTCATAGATTCGATACAATATTCCAAACCATTATCTGCTAAATCTGTATAAAATGGTAAACGTGTTATTCTTGAAGCCAGATCTTCTGTCAAAGGAAGATCTTCAGCTTTATATCCATATTTTAAACCCATAGGTGCTGAATGCAGAGGAAGATAGCCAATATATACAGAAACGTTTTTTTCTCTTAGCATTTCCATGAACCGAACACTGTTTTCCATTGTATCAAATACTACCCAAAATGCATGATGGTTTAATTTGTGGTCGTCTGTAGAGCTAAGCATTTGAATATGACCCTTATTCATAAATGGAGCAAAAAGGTTACTATAGGCATCCGTGATTGCAGAGCGTTTAGTTCTAATTGCTTCTTCTTTCTCAAGCTGTGCATAAAGCATAGCTGCGAGGATGTCTGAAAGCAGATAACTTGATCCTTTATCTACCCAACTATATTTATTTTTAACGCCTTTAAGAACTAATCTGCGGTCGGTTCCTTTTTCCTGAAGAAAATATGCTCTTTCATGCCATTCAGGTACATTTACAACTAAGGCCCCACCTTCTCCCGCATTAAAATTTTTAGTTTCATGAAAACTAAATGCTGCAATATGTGCTTCAGCTCCACAGGCTTTATTCTTATAATAACTTCCATAACTTTGGGCGCAATCCTGGAAAACGATCAGATTATGTCTATTTGCGATCTCCATGATCATTTCGATATCGCAAGATAGGCCTGCATAATCAATAGGTAAGATCATTTTTGTTTTCTCTGTAATTAATGCTTCAATTTTTGTGGCATCAATATTCATTGTTATAGGATCTACTTCACAGAATACTGGAATGCCACCGAAAAGTACAACAGCATTAACGGTTGAGCTAAAAGTATAAGATGGAAGAATAACTTCATCTCCAGGTTCAATACCAGCCAGAACAATTCCCATTTCAAGGGCTGCTGTTCCGGAAGGAGTTAAGAAAACATCTCCAAAGTTAAATTGATCTTTCATCAGATCCACTACTTTAGAACAGTACTTATGATTTCCGCAATGTGCACCAGAATGCAGTGCATCTAATACATATTTCTCCTCATTTCCTGCGAAATGAACTTTATTAAAAGGAATTCTCATATTTAACGAATTATAAGAAGCTGATTGCTGAAATCAAGCTTCTTGACTGGATATTTAAATAGTTATTAAATTTTAAAAAGGCATTAAGCTGATTCAAGGTTACCCAAATGTAGTTCGGTGGTACTTCAATTGGGAATTCATCATCAGCTTCAATAATAATATTTCGGTTTTGTTCACGATAGAATCTGCCCCCTTCTTCAGACTGCAGAGAATCGAATCTCACACTTCCTGGTTTAGGATTGAGAACATCTGAAAGAAATGGTAAAAACACAGATTCGGAATAGCTATCTGTAAGGCACTGAACCGTTGGTGCCATTTCTATAATATCAAAGTTACCACATTCCAATTTTGCTTGAACCAAGAAATGATACACTCCATTAATTTTTTTGACTATGAATGCAATTAAACCTTCTTGAAGAGGTTCTACAAGAGGTTGCGTCCAGGAAGTAACTTCCCGATTCTCGATTTCAACCTCTGTAGCTATTACCTTAAAATACTTATTCTTAGCATGTCTGATCTCTTTATCCTCTACATACCAATCCTTTATTTCATATATTGACTTTGAAGATATTTCTAGATCAAAAGAACATTTTAATGCAGTAATCCAATTCAGGATCTGATCAAAGGAATGCATTGAATAAGAATTGTTCAATGCTGAAAGGATCATTCCAGTTTCAAAAGTATTATTGATTAAAACATCTGTTAAAAAGTCGTTAAGTTGAATCGATAGGTTTTTATTTTCATATGAAATACCTGATATAACAGTTCTGGTATCCATATTCACAAGATTATCGTGGCGGATCAGCTTTTTGATCTGACCTAAAGATAACCAGATAAAATCTTCATGAACTTCAATATCTTCTTCGATCTTTATAATGATATTTCTATTTCTTTTTCTTAGAAACCTTGCACCTTGTTCTGATTGAAGTTGATCTAATACAACCTGATCCTTGGATGCATTTTGAAAATACTCTAAGTACATAGGCTTTTTACCTTTATGTACTTGCGTATAATTACTTCTTGTTGCTTGAAGAGTAGGAGAAAGTTGTACATTATTAACATTACCAGGCTCTATTTTGGCTTGCAAAAGAAAGTATAGAATTCCATTAAATTCTTTTGTAATAATTCCCAGATATCCAACTTCAGGTTGATTGATTATGGGTTGCTCCCATTCAGGAACCTTACCCCAATTTGTTTTAACATTCATCCCCTCTATGGTGAAAAATTTACCTGAGCTATGACCAAGTAGTCCCCTATTCTGGTCAAATGCCCAATGCTTCATTTGATCAAATCTGATCTTGTTTACATGAACCTTAATGGCATTATTTCTTTCTTTTAACCAATCAATCACTGCGGAAGTACTGATGTGTGGATTTTCTTCAGTAAGTGCTGATTTCAGGAATGCTGTTTTTATAATTTTACTTGTTTGCATTAAGAAAAGAATTTGAAAGAGTTGATTTGTTATATTTTTACCTTGTTTTATGAAAGTGGAATCCAGTAAAGCTCTCTATAAAGTGAAAACCAAAGTAGGCGTATAAATTGATAATCGGCAAGTTAGAGCTACTTATAACCGTCTTAATAGGCTTTTTATTACCATACTCAGATATGAAATTAGCCCAAAAAGAATAGGATAAATGACGATGGGTTGACCGAACACCACCCAATAGTAATTGTAGATGACTTTCGTATTCTTCGTAAGCCATGAATCCATAGATGCGATCTTTCTTTTTCAATACAACTATTCGTGTATCATTATTTATCATATCGCGGATCCAATTTTCATTTCGTTTAATTGCAGTTTTATTATCTATAAATGGATCTTCAAAGAATCGACCATGAGCAAATTCCTCTCTTGCTAATTGAATCACTTCAGTCTCTTGATTCTCTCCTGACATTTCTTCAATATTGGACATTTTTTTGAGACTGCTAAGTTTAGTTGTATCGAAATTGGATCCACTTATACCAAATGATTTTTCAACTTGAATAAATTGATTTTGAAATAAGGCTTTAAATAAAGTTAGATCATTAGATATAGCTCTATAGGTAGCGAAAGAGTAGTCACCCATAATATCTTTGATGAATTGGGCGATTAAAAGATTACAATTGGATGTATACTCAATATCATTTATTGAAATTGCGGGGGATTGTAAAACTCTACTATCCCATTTATTCTCCTCAAATGAGATTGAGCCGTAATTGTTTTTATAGTCCATATTATATAGTTCCTGAATCAACATGAATGTTTTGTCCTGTTATGGATATTGAATCCTCTTCTAATAAATATGCCACAGTTTTAGCTACAGAATTCAAGCTTGTTGGTTTTTTCAGGGATGTCCTTTCAAAAATTCTATTTCTTTGTTTATCGGATAAAGTAGAACTCATTTCTGTTTCCATAAAACCTGCAACAATTGTGTTTGATCGAATCCCCAATGATCCCCATTCTCGTGCCGTATTTTTTGAAAAAGCTTCTAAAGCACCTTTTGTAGAAGCATACATTGAGAGTCCTTTATATCCAGTATGAACGCTAATAGATGAGAGATGAACAATACTTCCTTTGATTTGGTGTAATAGCATGCTTCTTATTACATTTTTAGTAATGTTGAAGGGTGAGTAAACATTAACCTTAAACATTTTCTCTAGTGGATCATTATTCAGGTTTGTAATAATGTCATCATATGCTAATGCAGCATTATTGACATAACCATGAATTTCTGTTTTTAATCCAATAAAAGACTTAAATAGTTCATCTCGAATCGATCTGTGATCTGTAAGATCATAACTTCTCCATTTTAAATTTTCCGGATAAGTTTTTCTTAGTTCATCTAGTTCTGCTGATGAATTACGACTAATTCCGAAAATCGTATGACCTTTTGATATAAGCACCTTGGTGATTTCTAAACCAACACCTTTAGATATCCCTGTAACAATGAAATTCATATTATTTTCTTTTAAGTTTTCCCGTTCTTGTAGTTTTGATTTGCGAAACGAATTTTATAATTCGAGGTAATTTAAATTCTTGAAGTTTCGACTGAAGATATTTTCTAATATCAGCTTCAGTGAGTTCCTCAGAACCTTTTACGATCTCACAACATATAATATTTCCTATCACTGAATTCTTTTTAGCAAAAACAGAAACCTCATTAACCCCATTGATTTCTCTAATTACTTCCTCAACCTCATTTGGATTAACTTTGTATCCTGCGACATTGATCATCTCATTTTTTCTTGATAAAAACTTAAAAACTAAGGGATCTTGATTGATGATTTCTACAAGGTCTCCGCTTGCATACCACTCATCTGACAAAAACCCACTTTGTCCAAGCAAGGATTTGTGAATATGAAGTTCATTTTCAACGAGTTTTACAAAATTCTTAAGTTCATTCCGAATTGAAAACTGATCTCCCTGAGAAGCAAATAAGGTTCCTGCTTCAGTTGAAGCATAGACATTCCTAATCTCTGCATTTATGAAAGCCTTATTGAGCTCCCTGATCTTATTCAGATCAATTTTTTCACCACCTGAAATAATTCTTAATACACTAGGAAATGTTTTCGTCTTTAAATCTAATAAACGATAAAATGTTGGTGTTGCTGAAATATGAGTAATGTTGAATTCTTGGATATTGGATAAAATTATGTCATTCGGTAGTTCAAATAACCTAATAATAGAATTCCCATTCATGAGTGCTTGGAAAAACACCTGCAATCCTGCCATATGTGTAGGATTATATGCAAATCCCCATACATTATTTGAATTGCTCTCACTTATCTTTACGTACCTAGTAAAGGATTGAAATTTATGAGTAACTGATTTTGGCAAACCGGTAGTTCCACTTGTATACAAGGTTATTTCCCACTGGTCTGAGCAATTTTTTAATTCTCGTATTAGATCCGACTTAGTACTAATATGTTTAAGTTTAGTCTTGTCAATTCCTTTCTGAAGACTCTTATAATCTTCAAGTCCTGTAAGCTTAAAAATTTCCTCATGGCTGAAATCGCTATCCAATAGGGTAATTTTTTCTTCTAAAAGAATAGAAATTACAATTTGCTTGAATACTTCAAAATAATCATCTGACTTACAAAAAGGATTAAACTCCTTTGAATCATGTATCTGATCTATCAGTTCTTGCCAGAAATACTTTTTATTGTTAGAACTATCGAAAAAGAAAAGACTATTCATTTTATTTAAGTTTAGCAAGTATATCACCTACAGTATTCACGATGCCATCTTCAAAAACATCTACGTCAAACTCTGCTTCTATTCGTACAGTTAACTCTGCAAGATCCAGGGAATCAAACCCAACATCATCTCTTAGTTCAGTTGATTCAGAGATGGATTCTACTTCTTGTTTTCCACGATTTTGCAGAACTGTATTAATGATTGTTTTTATACTTTCTAAGTTCATTTTTATCTTTAATTAAATAGTTTAATAAGGTTATTAATGGATTCTTCTTGAGATATAGTTTGAGCTATTGATATTACTTTAGCTTCCATTTTTTTAAATTGTTCAGGGTCTTGCTCAATTGCCTGCTTTATCAAACCGCAGAGAGCCTCTATGGTTTTCTCATCACTAGTAAAACCACTTTCACCATGTATTATGTATTCCATTGAAAACCCGAAATTAAATGATATCACTGGTGTACCACATAGTATGGATTGCACGACCATCGTTGGACCGGAATCCTCTAATGACGGGCTGATATAAAAATCTGCAGCATTATAGGCTTCTGCCAATTCATTATAATTGGTTATGAAGTCGATTTGTACACACTCAAGCGGAACTAATGAAGTAAGTACATTTGAGTTTAAACCTGCAACCAAAAGAACAATATCTTTTTTAAATTCCGGATTGTTTTGATCAAGCATAAGGAGTGCCTGTGCCAATTCATGCATCCCTTTTCTTATATCTTTAAATGAAGCCGAACCTATAAAAAAGACTTTTTTAGAAGGATCTATTCCAAATCTTTCTTTACAGGATGTCGAGTCTTTTTTATGAAAGATCGTTTTGTCAGGAACAGGATATATACCACTAATGATTTTTTTATCTTTAAATATTGCTGATGCTGCTGCCTGCTCTGCAACAAATTTATTACCGATAATAAGAGTTAGATCAGTTTTGTGACTATATTTTCTCTTGAAGAATAAATTCTTTCTACTATGGTCGTTTAACTCCTTTGAATATATTGCCGGACACTCTCCACATTCTTTAGTATATTTTAGGCAATCCCATGCAAAATGACAAGCCCCTGTAAAAGGAGACATATCCATAGGAAATAAAAAGAGTTTGGCATTTGTTTCTTTAGAAAACTCGTGAATGTTTTTAAAACTTAGAAAATCATGCATAAATAGCACAAGAATGATATCAGGTTCAAAATCAAACTTTTTCAGTAGTAGTTTAGATTTGTATTTTGTTTTTGTTTGATCTATATCTTGAACATGATATTTTGTGTTTATTGGTGTTGCATTAGATTTAAGTCCCAATACTTTTCTGGTAACCCTAAAAATTTTGGATATAAGCCGATTTCTAAAGTGTATATAAGAATTTTCAACAGATTTTATATGGTCATCTGAATGATTTTGCCCAAACTTTAACCAGCATTCTAGTTTCAATGCCCTTTGCTCTAAGTGAGTCGAAGAGGTCTTTAGCAACTATACCAGCGCGTCGATAAGGACTAGGGGAAGTTAGTATAAGAACTTTCATATTCTGAGTCTATTTATTCCAAATACCCTTTGCTGTCCCGTTAAGGATCTTTTTGTATTGTAAATTATATATAAAGATGGTTATAACCCCAAATCCAATTGTTGAGAATAGCATACCTTTTATTCCAAAATGCTGACTAAAGAAAATTGCTAATGGAATATGAATTATCGCTAGTGATAATGCAATATAGAATTGAATCATTACCTTGCCTACACCATTTAAGAATTGGCTGTAAATAGCATTAAATGCATTTACAAGAACATAAAGCCCCATTACGAAGTATAAATCTTTTTGAACTTCGATCTTGCCACCAAGCCATAGGTCAACCAGAAAATCAGAAAGCAAGTATAATGCGATAACTAGTCCTAAAAGACCGATCCAAATTAGCTTCAGATTCTTTACAACATTTTTGATCCAGACAATATCACCTCTCGTAAATGCATCTGTAATGGCCGACCAATATGGAATCAGAATTGTCATAAAACCTATGGTAGCTATACCAAAGTATTGGAATGAAATATCGAAAGATGTAACTTCTGATGGACCAAAAAGCTGAGCAATAATGAAATTATTAGTTTGATAAAAAATGATGGCTGCAATCTGAATTATGAAGAACTTCAATCCTAGGTTTAAGACATTGTTGAGCTCTTTGAATCTTATAAGCTTTATTGAAGGACAGATGTCTCTATATTTTTTCAGGTAGAGGATTATACTAAGTAAAATGACTGTAAAAACCGGCACTGCAGTTAATACTACACCTAAATAAAGAATGCTACCTTCTGTATAAATTGTTAGCAGGAAAACACCTGCCAAAGCCATAATCCTCCCTATCAACTCCAGTGTTTGTGATAATGCCGGATCTTGCTTCGCTAATGCGACTGAGGTAACAAGTTGAGCCGCAAATCTCATACAGAAGAAAAAGAAAACAAATGCAGCTAATAGATTTAGCTCTTCTCTGAATGAAGTTGGTGTATTAAGTAGAATTGTCCAGTCTAAGAAATTATTAATTATAGCAAAGACAGCGAAAAGTGCTGCAAAGATCAAAATTAATGCTGCATATGTAGTACTGATCAGAACCTTTGCTTTAAACAGATCCTTATTAGCAAGTGCTTCGGTTAGTCTATTTCTTAAGCCATTTCCTAGTCCAATATCGAAGAGACTGAACCAATTGAAAATTCCATAGAGTGTAATCCAGATTCCATACCTTGTTTGGTCGAGATAACCCAGTGCGAGAGGCACCATTAAGAAGCTTACACCTACATTCAGGCCTTTGACAACAAACAGACCCAACATATTTTTGTAGGCCTTTAACGATCTTTTAGTCGTTTTTTCAAGAAATTGTTGAACAAGTTTATTCATACAGTTCTATGTGCGATAATCAGAAAACGACTCTTAAGAAGTATACCAGTTATAAAGTTTCTCAATTCCTTGATCGATCTTGATCTCATGTTTCCAGCCCAGATCATGGATCTTATCGGTATTGGTCACCTTTCTCATTGTACCGTCAGGTTTGTCAGAATTAAATACTAGCTCACCTTTATATCCAATAATGCCTTTTATTTTATGTGCAAGATCATAAATGCTTATTTCCTCACTAGTACCAATATTTATGTGGGTATTTAAGATCTCACCGCTTCCATTATGTAAATCATCGAAGTTTACATTTTCAACAACGAAAACACAAGCACTTGCTAATTCTTCTGACCATAAGAATTCACGCATTGGTTTGCCTGTGCCCCATATTTCAACTTGACCAGGCTTATCAATAATACCATATTTGCCTAGTTTTTCTAGAATCTCTGTTTTATCCGCATTTCCTGATACTCCTTCTATAGGTCTTCTGTTCAAGTCATTTTTAATCTCATCCCATTTATTTTCTTCAAGACATTTACCAAGATGAATCTTGCGGATCAATGCTGGTAGTACATGGCTTTTCTCAAGATCGAAATTATCGTAAGGTCCATATATATTAGTTGGCATTACTGCCAGATAGTTGGTGCCATATTGAAGATTATAGCTTTCAATGAGCTTGATTCCTGCAATTTTTGCGATTGCATAAGGTTCATTGGTATATTCAAGCTGGGAAGAAAGCAAAGCGTCTTCCTGAAGCGGTTGAGGTGCATTCTTTGGATAAATACATGTTGATCCAAGGAATAATAGTTTCTTTACATTATTCAGATATGATTGGTGGATGATATTATTTTGGATCATCAGGTTTTCATAAATGAATTCTGCTCTATAGGTATTGTTTGCAACAATTCCACCAACTTTTGCTGCAGCAAGGAACACATATTCAGGTTTTGTTTCCTCAAAATAAGTTGCAACTGCATTTTGATCTCTTAGATCAAGTTCTTCGAATGATTTGCCAACGATATTAGTATAACCTTTTGCTTCAAGAGCTCTTACGATCGCAGAGCCCACTAATCCAGTATGGCCGGCAACATATATTTTCGAATTCTTATTCATAGTAGTTAAGTGTTTGGAAACCATTGTCTTTTAGAAACTGATCTTTTTGCATCAGCTTAATATCGCTGGTCATCATATCTTCAATTAATTCATCCAGATTGTATTCTGGTTTCCAACCTAGTTTTTCATGTGCTTTGGTAGCATCTCCAACAAGTAGCTCAACTTCTGTTGGTCTGTAATATCTAGGATCGACACAAACTACTTCAGATCCGATCTCTAATTGATATTCATTCATTGAGCAGCTCTTGACATAGCCTTTTTCGTTTTCACCTGATCCTTTGAATTCAATTTCTATTCCAACTTTTTCGAAGGCCATTTTTACGAAATCTCTTACCGGAGTGGTAATACCCGTAGCAATAACCCAATCTTCGGCTTCTTTAGCCTGAAGGATCATCCACATCATTCTAACATAATCTTTGGCATGACCCCAATCTCTTTTTGCATTTAAGTTTCCAAGGTAGACCTTATCCTGTAAGCCAAGGGCAATTCTGGAAACGGCACGCGTGATCTTTCTAGTTACAAATGTTTCACCACGAATAGGTGATTCGTGGTTAAATAAAATACCGTTAGAAGCAAAAATTCCGTATGCTTCACGATAGTTTACAGTGATCCAGTATGCATACATTTTGGCAACCGCATATGGTGAACGTGGGTAGAAAGGAGTTGTTTCTGTTTGAGGGACTTCCTGAACCAAACCGTATAGTTCTGAGGTAGATGCTTGATAGATCCTGGTTTTCTTTTCCATTCCAAGAATCCGGATGGCTTCAAGAATTCTTAAAGTTCCTAAACCATCAGCATTAGCAGTATATTCGGGGGTATCAAAACTAACATGAACATGACTCATTGCAGCCAGATTATAGATTTCATCAGGTTGAACTTCCTGAATAATGCGAATTAAGTTGGTACTATCTGTCATATCACCATAGTGCAACCTAAAACGTATATTATCAGAGTGAGGATCCTGATAAATATGATCGATCCTGTCAGTGTTTATAAGTGAAGATCTGCGTTTAATACCATGAACTTCATAACCTTTTTTAAGTAAAAACTCAGATAAATATGCGCCATCTTGACCTGTAACGCCTGTAATGAGTGCCCTTTTTAACATCGTTGCTTTTTTAATTACTTGATTTTTTGGATTAAGTACAGCCCAGGTCTGCCCTGAGCTGTACTTTGAAATGTATTATAATCTTGAATCAATGATTGATTTTTCAAGAATTCCTTTAACGTCGTAAATGATACTTCCGTTTGCTTTGTATTCTGAAAGATCCATTTCTTTGAATTTCTCATGTGCAACAGTTAGTACAACTGCTCCATAGTTTTTCTCTTCTGGTAGTTCGTTTACAATCTTGATACCATATTCATGCATTACTTCCTTCGGGCATGCCATTGGATCATATACATCTACTTCTACACCGTATTGTTTGAACTCATCAACAACATCAATTGCTCGGGTATTTCTGATATCAGGACAGTTTTCCTTAAATGTGATTCCTAAGATTAAAACCTTATTATCTTTAACAGGAAGACCTGATTTTAGCATAAGTTTTACCACTTCACCTGCAACATAACTACCCATTGAATCATTCAAACGACGTCCTGCTAAAATGATCTCTGGATGATATCCAACTTCCTGAGCCTTCTGTGCTAAATAGAAAGGATCAACACCAATACAGTGACCACCTACAAGACCTGGCCTGAAAGGAAGGAAGTTCCATTTTGTGCCAGCAGCCTCAAGTACATCAAGAGTATCAATTTCTAAAAGATTAAAGATTTTTGATAGCTCATTCACAAATGCAATATTGATATCTCTTTGCGAGTTTTCGATCACTTTAGAAGCTTCAGCAACTTTGATTGATGGTGCAAGATGAGTACCATTTAATAAGATCTCATTATAAAGATCATCAACGATCTTTCCGGTTTCAGGAGTTGAACCAGAAGTAACTTTTGTAATCGTAAGTAAGGTGTTCACTTTGTCGCCCGGATTGATTCTCTCTGGAGAATATCCAACATAAAAGAAATCATTCATCTTCTCACCTGAAACTTCTTCCAATACTGGTACACAGTCATCCTCAGTAGCTCCAGGATAAACAGTTGACTCATAAATCACTATGTCATCTTTTGATAATACTTTACCAACAGTCTCTGATGCTTTCACTAATGGAGTAAGATCAGGGCGATTGTTTTTATCTGTTGGAGTAGGTACTGCGATTATATAAATATTAGAAGACTTGATATCATCCATATTCGTAGTTAAGTATAAACCTTTTCCTTTTTCATTCACATTTGCGTCTAAAGAAAGAACAGCTTGTAAGTTTTCATCGTCAACTTCAAGAGTAGGATCATGTCCTTCGTTTAATTCGTCAACACGGCCTTGATTGATCTCAAAACCTACTACAGGAAATTTCTTGGCGAACTCTACTGCCAATGGCAATCCTACATAACCTAAGCCAATAACTGCAATTTTAATTTCTTTATTCATTCGTATTCAATATTTAAGTTCCGTTTTTAATTAGGGTTTTTATACTAAGCTTTTTGATTTTAAAAGAGGATGATAATCTCCGGTTAAAGCATGCACTTCTGCTTTACGGATCTCATGAACGATTTCGATACTTGTTCTGGCATCTTCCAAACCGAATCCTTTACCATCTAAGATGTCTTTATAAACTAGGGTATGGAGATCTGTGAAACCACCAGAGAATTCAATTTCCTGGCCTTCCATCTGTATAGACCTGTATGTACGTTGTCCTTTCACAACTGCACTTTCAGGAAGATTATTTGAATCTACACTCAAGAACCATCTTACTCTGGCCTTTTCTAGCTCAAGATAACCAGCATTTGTATTCTTATCTAATTTATGTACAAGGCTTTTATTACACTTTCCAAAGATGTATGTAAGCATATCGAAGAAATGCACTCCAATATTTGTTGCTACACCACCTGATTTTTGTGAATCACCTTTCCATGACACAAAATACCAATGTCCTCTGGAAGTGATATATGTTAGATCGATGTCGTAGATCTTATCGGCAGGACCTTCGTCTACTTGTTTCTTCAGATCAATGATACTTTGATGTAATCTTAGTTGAAGGATATTATAGATTCGTTTTCCACTTTCGCGTTCGATCTCTTTTAATGCATCTATATTCCATGGGTTTAGTACGATCGGTTTCTCACAGATCGCATTAGCTTCATTTCTCAATGCCATTCTAATGTGTGCATCATGCAGATAGTTCGGAGAGCAAATACTTACATAATCGATCTTATTTCCCCCATTACGTCTTTTCTTATCAAGATGTCTGTCGAACCTTTCAGGCTCAACAAAGAAGTCTGCATCCGGAAAATAGCTATCCAGAATACCAACGCTATCAAATGGATCAAGAGCTGCCAACAACTGATTGTCGGTATCTTTGATGGCTTTCATATGACGCGGAGCAATATATCCTGAAGCGCCAATTAATGCAAAGTTCTTTCTATTCCCGGTTTGTGTCATTATAATAAAGTTTGTTGATGTTGATATTTTAGAAATATGATATGAATAGAGAATCTATTGATTCCATTTTCTTTTTAATTCTTTGTAATAGATCTGACCAAAAATCCAACAGATACCCAAGAATAAACTAGTGGCCATCCAAAGGATCAGAATATTTTTTCTCTTAGGTTTAAAGTATTTATTAGGGATGCTAATAGGTTCAATGACTGTGAGTACAGGTGTTTCTTCTTTAACCTTAATTTTTGCAGCTTCGAGTTGTTGGGCTAATTCAGAATACACTTCGAAGGCTAGTTGATACTCACTTTGAAGTTTTTCTTCCTGAGTTTTTGCTACGGCCGTGGAAACAAATTTGTTCTTATCACGGAAATTAGCAAGCTCTAATTGCGCGGTTTCAAAATCCTTCTTTTTTTGATCAAATCTGGATTGAATAAATTCAAGCTGTTGTTCGGCTTTTTCAATTCTGTATTTAGTAATGTACTCCTGTAATAATCTTAAAGTATGATGACCTAATTGTGCTGTTGCTTTAGCTTCTGGCATATTAACGGTTAAAACCAAATAACCATCCTTGTCATTTATCGATAAGAATACAATATCCGTTAAGATCTTGGATATTTCATATTCTGGTCCATTTAAGGATAATATTTCACTTTTACTTTGTAGGCCAGAAGCTCCACCAGCATCATCAGTTTTGGTAAGCGCTCTTATAATGACTTCAGGTAGTCTTATAGTATAAGTTTCAATAAAACCGGCCAAGCTGAATTTGTGATACTTATCCTGAGTAAAATATTCGAATAATGTAATAGGTTTGTCAGCTCTTTCGAAATCAAATTTGCAATACATCAAGTCTTTTTTGAATGCATTACTATTAAGAATTTTCGGATAAACCATTGGGTTTAGCTCAGAACTCACAGGCATGTCCATTTTAAATCCAGCCATTGCAGCAAGTGAAGAGAGGCCACCAAGCTTATTGGTAGAGCTTCCTACTTGAGGAACTAAGGTTGAAGAAACTCGATATTGTTTCGGCGTTGTGAATGCAAATAGTAAACCGAATAAAATACCTACGCTTACAAAATAGATTAACAACTTACGCTTTACCCACAGTACTTTTAACAAAGCTAAAAGATCTATCTCCCCTTCACTGGTTGTAAACTGAATATTGTTTTCTTTTTTTGACATATTAATATTTTTTAGGGCAGAGTTGTGTGTTTTAATTCTTGAAAATTGTTGCAAAAGCAACCGCTAAAGAAGCAATTACAGATGACCAAGCCATCCATTTACCACTATTATCTATTCTTTGTTTTTCTTCTTTTTGAGGAACGATAATTTCACAACCTGGCTTAATCTCAGGGTAGTTCTTAAAAATGAAATTGGTTGTGGTCGCTGTTTTACCATTAGGATATTTTACATAAACTTTGCGCTTCATTGCTAAGTCAGAATATCCACCAGCCTGATTGATATAATATTTGAGTCCTACTTCTTTTGAATAAGTAATAGATACAGGGTTTTGAACAGCTCCTGAAACTTTAACTGTCTGCATCATTCTTGGTACCTTTAATCGATCTCCATCTCTTAGAATGAGGTCATATCCGCTATTAGGATTAGAAATAATATAATTCAGGTCAATAGCTACATTTTCATATCCCAGATCTTCTGTGGTACGCTCAAAGCTTGCACCTTCAGCGTAAGCATATTTTGTTAATCCACCTGATAAGCTGATCAGTTCGGAAATTCTCATTTCTCGTCTGCGTAAAGAAAATGAACCACCATATAAAACTTCTCCAACAACATAAACTGTCCCTTGTTGCTTATAGTTTGGAGCTCTTCTTACATTAATCTGATCGAACACTTCAAGTTTAAATGACAGATCCTGAAGATTAGTACTTAGGTTTCTTGGGATCTTCATTGTATAAATATGTGCTAGTTTGTCACCAAGTCTTGACATCTCATTTTTGTCCAAAACCCTTGAGACTTCAACATATGTCGTGTCAGCTGCGTCATTCAGACCGTTTGCAAAGAATAATGCTTCTCCAAGGGTTAGGTTATCATAATAATCAAATCTACCAGGTGTATTTACCTCTCCGGAAACAGTAATATATCTATCTGATTTCAGCTCGAAGTGAGATTTGATCTCTATCCTGTCTTGAGGTAGTAAAGTAATATCCTCCATACCACTAATCACCTTCGCAATATCGATAGAAATAATTCTTTCAGTTAGATCTTCATTAACCCGGGTTAAAACGGCTCTTTCTTTAAAGGCATCTTCGGTTAAGGAGTCTGCCATAATTATAAGACTGCTAAGCTTTAGATCAGGTTTCCATTCATATTCTCCTGGTCTGTTAACAGAACCAGCAATAGTAACTTTATTCTTGTAGACATCATTAATGCTACCCGCTGAAACCTCATCACCGTTTTGCAATCTGAACTCAGCAAAATCTTTAGTTGCAACAGTAATAATCTCTTTTTCTGTTTCTTTAATTCTAACAATGTTTACATTTGATTTATATGCTTCATCGCTAAAATTTCCTGCATATTGGATCAGATCTGCCAATGATTCCTGATTGGTAAGTTCAAATAATGCATTTCGTTTGAAAGCTCCCTCTACTGAAACTCTGTTCTGATAAGTAGGAACGAAAAGTATATCCTGGTCTCTAAGTTGAGCATTACCGGTCATTTCAGCTTTCAGAATAAAATCATAAACATCGATCACCTGGATGATTTTTCCATTTCTGATCAATTGAATGTTTCTGAATGAACCATTTTCATTAGGTCCTCCTGATAGGTATAAAGCATTGAAAGCTGTTGCCGTTGATGGAAGATTATAAGTACCTGGAACATTTACCTCGCCGATAATGTTGATCTTAATTGCACGTAAATTCCCTAAACTGATCTGCGAGAATGTAGTTGGGTTGTCACCACGCATTCCTGCATAGATAGCTGTTAATCTGTTCTTGATTCTCCTTTCAGCATTTTCAAGACTTAAACCAGAAACAAACACAGGTCCGATATCGTCAATATGGATTGCTCCATTTTGTTTAACGATAAGTTGGTAAGATTGCTGACTTGCACCCCAAATATTAATAAAAATCTCATCTCCAATTCCAAGCACATAGCCCGCTGGTGTAGGAATATTAATAGAAGGTTCAAAGGTTAAATTCTGATTATTAAACAAATTAAAACCAAATATTGATTTGTTCTTAGTTGTAGCTTCTATTTCAGCCTTTTCAGTGAAGGCTTCTCTCATGATTTTTGAAGACTGTGTTGTTTGAGCCTCCGGATTGGCAATTGAGCTAGTTGGATTTTGACCTTGTTTTCCTTTTTGTAAGTCTTGAATTCGACGTCTAAGATCATTGATTTGTGTAGGTGAAGCACCTCTTGTTTGAGCAAGAGCGATCGCTTGATCCATTGTCAATCCACGACTTTCTACTTCACTAATAATTTGCTGGATTTGGGCATCACTTAAATTCTTAACATCAACATTGGTGATGTCTTGTGCATTTAAAGTAATCATACATCCCAGACAAAGAATAAATAAAATGGTGAGTTTTGTTTTCATAGCAATTATTTGAAGTTTGTTACTTGTCATTTGTTAATCTGATATTATTTACATTTGTTTCTACCACCATGGAGTAACCAATGTTTTCAATGCGAATAATAATCCTCTGCTTACCTTCATTATCCCTGATTATTTCTCCTTTAAATCCCTTAAGAGTTCCCTCATCGATCTCTACTAGATCTCCTTTTTTAAAGAAAGAGGCTGAATAATGGTGAGGCTCATCCAATTCAACCATTCTTCGCATGACATCAATCTGCCAGTCGGGGATTGGAGCAGCTTTACCTTCAAATGTTACATATCTTACAGCACCAGGTGTATTTAGAATATCATAATATTCCTTCTCACTGGACTTTACAAAAACATAGGATTTGATCATGGGTTCTTCAACCTTTTTCTTTCGATCACTCCATTGTTTGAGTTTGGTTTCTAGAGGTAAGAAGCACTCAATGCCCTGATTAACTAATTGAGTATATACCTTTTTCTCATTGCGAGATTTGGTATATAATGCAAACCACTGATATGTTAATTGTCTTCCGGGCATAGCTTCGCCTCCTCAGTCCCATTTTGAGGTTCTAAGAATTGAATGTTTTTATGTATGTAAGTTTAGTTAACCAGCTATAAATCAGATGATATAGTGATTAACTCTATTCTCTCCAAAGCAATAATGGCTCAATACCTTTATTATCGTTTTGATATGCTTTAAATTCCTCTAATGATAAAATCAGATAGCGAATCTTTCGATCGATAAGTTTTTCAGTTTTTTCGATCAATTCGCTTAAGTAGTTACGATCTATTTTTTCTCCAACGAAGATCAGATCGATGATCTTATTGTCAATTCCTTTTGCAAAGTTTCCTACTACGAATACACTTTTCACATCGCCAAGCTCCTCAATGACGGTCTCAACAACTTTGTCTAATCCGACATGTTTGATGATAAGATTGTGTATACTTGAGTATAATGGATGTTCGGTATTTGCCTGGAATAGTTTCTTATTCCCTTTATACCATGATTTTAACAGACCGGCTTTTTCAAACCGAATTAATTCAACGCGAATGGCGTTAGTGGAATCGCCAAACTCACTTTCCAGATTACGCAGGTAGGCACTTGACTTGCTGTTCAAGAAAAACTTGAGGAGCAGCTTGATTCTGGTTTTTGAGGTGATTAATGCTTCTAACATTGGGTTACGGGTTACGGGTTACGGGTTACGGGTTTCGGGTTTCGAGTTACGGGTTACGGTTTTGACCTTTTAATTTATAAATAGCCCGGGTCCCTGAGTGAAATCGAAGGGCGGGTTACGAGTTCGTAATTAGATAAATCTTCATTGAGCTTATTGCTATTCCAATTATTTTCAACATACTTAATAAATGAATTTAACTGACGTCCTAATTGGTCATATTTGTTTAGCAAATCCTCACACTTTAATTCCCGATATATTTGTTTGATCGTTTCAAGGTGATTTATTGTTTCGTCACAAGATGCGTGAGCGAAAACTAAGAAGCGTATAAAGTCAGATTTATACCTTCTCCTTCCATAACCCTCTGCAATATTGTCCTTAATACTCTTACTCGACCTTCTTAACTGACTCCCCTGTTCAAATAATTCAATTTTGGGTAATTCTAATGAGAAATGGTGGACTTCTATAGAAAGACTAAATGCTAATTGATAGATTTTTAAATCTTTATAGTTTTTCATTGATATGTACTTAAGTGTCTCATAACCCACAACTCGCAACTCAAGATTGAGTATCAAATTTACTCGATCTTAAATGCATTGTCAAGGAAAAAGATGTTTTTTTACTGGAATTACAAGCTTTTCAAGGATGTTTGATGATCGTGTTTCGTGTTTCGTGATTCGTGTTTCGTGTTCAGCAACCAGTAACTAGTGACTAGTTGTTCGATGTCGAAGTTTAAAGTTCGATGCTTGAAGTTGTCTTTCTATTTAACTATTCAACTATTTAACCCGATTGATCGCCTTTTAAATTTCCAGGATGACATCTGCTTCGTTTCACTCGAAGAAGTCATCCTTTCTTTTTGAACCTCCGAATCCGGAACCTTAAATTCTTAGTCTCAATCTTTACCTTAACCTAATCCCGCATGGTGCTTGGGGCAATTTAATACCTATTGAATCCCAACTGAACACCCATTGAATTACCCATTGAACATCCATTTATCATCAGATTGTCTTTAGCCAGGCCTTAAATACCGGATTAAGGATATGATATCGATGATTTTTTTTGAGGATGAGTGATTGTTTGATTAGGCTGTTAATTGCCGCAACTATTGAAGAGTTTGCCGGTAGTTTATAACGCTCTTTATTCTTAATAGAAAAGAGTTCTTCCTCTTCACCCAGAACGGCAATATTTGTTAATATCAATCGCTGAATATTGGTTAACTGATCGTAAAGTGTTTGAAAGATAATTGATTGACTCTGAATAATCTTGTTTAACCACAATTCCTTAAATTCCGGATCGCTTTGGTTGAGCCCACCTCTTACTAAGTCGAATATAACAGAAGCAAAAAACTGTGTGAAATGCGGATGTCCTTCTGATATTTGCAACATATGATCTAGGATATCTGTATGTATTGTAAAGCCGGAGGATTTAAAGTTTTCACTAATGAAATCAAGCCAGTCGGTATGTGAAATTGGCCCTAAGCTCATTTTTGTCGCAAATTCATAAAAGGGGGAGTTGGAAGAGGTAAAGATATCCTCCATAAGCGATTGCTCACTTCCTAGAAAAACATAAGAAACTGACGGATGTTGTTGAAATGCTGAACGCATCCAATGTATGAGGAATGGATCAATACGTTTTATTTCTTGAAATTCATCAAAGGCAATGCATATTGGGGCATTCAGCCCAGAGTTAATTTGTTTAGGGATATTTAGAATTGTTTCAACATCAAGTTGATGAGTTATGTTTGATTTTTCTAAGCTAAACATCGGCAATCCATCGGTCCCGAATGAAACTTTTGGATATAAGTCTTTAAAATACCTTGTAAAGGTCTTTAAGAGATCTCTTACTTCCTGATCCCAACTAAATAAATGTTTAGCTAATAAAGCTGCATATTTTTTACAAAAGTCATCCAGCGATCTCACATTATAGAGATCAAAATAGATAGTAATTACTCCCTTGGTTTCTGCAAACGCCTTATGAATGAGTGATGACTTTCCATATCTTCTGGGTGAATACAGCCAAAAGGAGTACGAATCCAGCATATACGATCGGATTTCATTTAGCTCATGAGTACGATTGCAAAACTGACCTCCACCTACAATCTTCCCAAACTCAAACGGGTTCTTTATATGTTTTTTCATCTGATTTTCGTGTGTCGCAAAATTGCGTGTCGTAAAATTACGACATAAGTTAAGAAAAGTCAATGGTGATTTGAAGTTTGAGGCTCGACCCTTCGATAAACTCAGGGCAAGTGTTCGAGGTTTGAGGTTCGATGATGTGTTCTTGTGATCCCATGAGCTTTTTAGTGTTTCGAGTTGCGTGTTACGAGTTTCGGGTTCGGGTTTGTCCATGCCTGAATAGCGTTGACCTTTTTTATTATTAATTGATTTATAAAGTTAATCATGACACACTTTTCTGAATAGTCCCCAAACTGTTGAATAACTATCGAACTAACCATTGAATCAACTAATATGCTTTATCATCCTAAATTTTGTTTAACGTCTGAACGTTTGTATGCCTGAGCCTTTTAGTAACCAGCGAGTTACTTTAATGTCTCGAGTCTTGAATCTTGTGTCTAAAATAATTGGCACATCAGCACATTAACTAATTAGCACATTACTTTCTCCGTTTCTCCGTCTCTCCTCAATTAACCACTAAGACCACAAAGCTTTTCACAAAGTACACCAAGGAAGTTTGAAGTTTGAGGCTTTAAGCTTTTTCGTAACCAGCAACCAGTAACTAGTTGTTCGAAGTTTGAAGTTCCTTACCTTTGAACCTCTGAACTTCTGAACGCTTGAGCTATATAGCGACTAGTGGCTCATAACCAGTGAGTTACTTTAATGTCTCGAGTCTTGAATCTTGTGTCTAAAATAATTGGCACATCAGCACATTAACTAATTAGAACATTACTTTCCCCGTTTCTCCGTCTCACCAAGTCCGAATTAAGTCCCAAATAATCGGACTAAAGTGGGACTTGATCTAGAGTGTCCTCGATGAAAGATGCATAAAACCCGAACGTAGATGTGTTGGTGGTAAATCATGGCAATACTATGTAAAAGGCAGAAAATCAGTAAAATAACTTTAGTTTTATTTGAGGATCTTAGGATTAATTTATAGCTTCACAGAAACTTTAGTTATGAGTCAAAAGAATGTAAAGATGATTACTTCTGAAAAAAAAGTCATCCAATATGATTATTTAGGTAAGCAATGTTTTCGATCCTGGCCTTCTCAAATGACCAATCCGAGAACCGCCCGCCAACAATTAAATCGTGCTCGCTTTGAAAGAACCATTAAGCTAGCCGGTAATTCTTTGAAATTACTCATTCATCAGTATTGGAATCCGGTAATGAAATACCATAAGTATAGCGGATATATTCAATTTATCAGAGAAAATTTATTGGCCATGGATTCCGGCATTCCTTTTTACCAACATTTAAAGCTTGTGCCTAAAAACAATTTAAAGTTTACAAATGTTCTAGCATTTAAGAAGGCAGACTTCATTGAGTTTACATGGGATTTTAATACATCTGGCTCGAAAAGAGGAAAAGATCTTCTTTTTATTATCAGCTTGGATGAGAGTTTCCATGTTGAATTGATTGAAAGTCAGGTGAGGAGGGAAGATGGACTCTTTCGTTTGCCTCACAATCCAGCTGTAAATAAAGAGTACTATGTATTTTGGCAAAATAACAATCGCTGGTCGGAAAGCGCCTATCTGGTGATTCGTGATTCGTGATTCGTGTTACGAGTATCGGGTTAAGAATATGGCTATGCCTAAATAACGTTTACCGATTTTGAATCAACAATTGAATTAACTATCGAATCATCCACAGTAGTTTGACCCTTCGATAAACTCAGGGCAAGTGTTCGAAGTTCGAAGTTGTCGTACCGGCAAACAGTAAGCAGATTGATTGCGCTCCTAACAATCCAGGATGACATCTGCTCGCATACTTCGGCTCAGTACAAGCACTCGAAGAAGTCATCCTTTTGTGAAACCGAATCAAAGTACCGTTTATCCGTTTATCCGTTTCCCCGTTTATCCGTCTCCAGTTTAATTTATTGGAAAGATCTTTCCATTCTGTAAATACCGTATCAATTCATCCAAATTTTCCTCTTCATTTTCTGGCTTGAGGATCAGATCAGCATTTAATGGATGCTCAAAATCTTCATCAATACCCGGAACATGAACAGTCTCGCCTTTATCTACTTTTTGGTAGAACTCAGGCTTATGATTTTTACAGAATTCCAGACTAGCATCCATATATATCAAATTGAATTTGTCTTTACCAATGATCTCAGCAACTTGTTCGCGGATTGAATCTTTAGGAGATATAAATGAGCATATAACGATAACTCCTTGATCATTTAATACCTTACAAACTTCTGCTACACGTCTTAAATGTTCGGCTCTGTCTGATGGTGAATAATCTAATTCTTTTGATAATCCTGAACGAATTGTACTTCCATCCATAAGTATTGCAACGGCTCCTAATTCGAATAGCTTTCTCTCAAGTGTATAAGCCAGATTGTTTTTACCAGAGCCATGTAAGCCGGTAATCCATATTGTTGTACCCTTCTGACTATAGCGCATTTCGCGTTCTTCCTGCGAAATTAGAGCTTCACCGCGTATGATCTTCTCACGGTCTTTATCCACTATCTTCGATGGAAGGTCTTTGTCAGATAGCTTGTCGATGATCATACCAACAGCACAAGTATTGTGAGTTAAAGGATCAATTAATACAAACGAACCAGTTTGTCTGTTTTTACGATAAGGATCAAAGAATATAGGTTTTACGGTTGTTAGAACAACACGTCCGATTTCATTTAATTCTAGTTGATCCACATTGGATTGCTCCATTGTGTTAACATCTACCTTATATTTAATTTGATCGAATCTGGCTTTGGTAGTATTCGTTGTATGCTTGATGTAAAACTGAATATTTGGATTCATGGGTTTTTCATCCATCCAAACCAGCATAGCCTCAAAATGTCTTTCCATTCTTGGCATATTATCCGGATGTACCAACATTTCCCCTCTAGAAACATCAATCTCATCAGCTAAGGTAACAGTAACCGCCTGAGGTGGAAATGCGTCTTCCTGTTCGCCAGCAGCACCTATAATACTAGTTACAGTTGAGGTTTGTCCTGATGGTAATGCTTTAACAAGGTCTCCCTTTTTAATGATTCCAGAAGCCATCGTTGTGGAGAAGCCTCTGAAATCGAGTGTAGGACGATTTACAAACTGAACAGGAAATCTTAAATCTTCGAAATTTCTATCACTACTTACATGAACAGTCTCTAAAAACTCCAACATGCATTTACCATTATACCACGGCATACGTTCTGATTTATCAACTACATTATCGCCTTTTAGAGCTGAAATCGGGATAAAGTTGATATCAGGAATATTTAAATCAGTGATAAAGTTTTTATACTCATAGCAAATAGAATCAAAAATATTCTTATCGAAGTCGACAAGATCCATTTTGTTAACTGCAACCACTACGTGTTTAATACCTAATAATGATACTAAATAAGTATGACGTTTAGTTTGTGTAATCACCCCAGTTCTTGCATCCACTAATAAAATTGCCAGATTAGCTGTTGATGCACCAGTTACCATATTTCTGGTATATTGCTCATGTCCGGGAGTATCGGCAATAATGAATTTTCTTTTATTGGTAGAGAAATATCTGTAAGCAACATCAATGGTAATTCCTTGCTCTCGCTCAGCCTTTAGTCCGTCCAATAATAATGCATAATCAATATCATCACCGGCATGACCCATACGCCTGCTGTCACGCTCAAGAGCGGTTAATTGATCATCATATAGCTTTTTACTATCAAATAAGAGTCGGCCAATAAGTGTCGACTTACCATCATCCACTGAACCGGCAGTTAAGATTCTTAAAAGGTCTTTGCGCTCGTCTTGGTCGAGGAAGGATTTTATGTTGAGTTTTTCTGCTTCAGTCATTATTATGATTCATTTGTTGATTAATGGTTTCTGGTTTCTGGGTTCTAGTTCCTAGTTCCTAGTTCCTTGTTCCTGGTTTATTCCAACTTTGTTCTACATATTGAATGAATCGATTAAGTTTCTTGCCTAACAAGTTGTATTTTTCAATTAATTCTTTCCATCCCTTTGTTTCGTTATATAATTGAGCAATCATTTCTGCCTGACTAACACATTCATCACAGGATGCTTGTGCATAGATTAAGAATTTGATAAAATCAGCCTTATACCTTCTACGTCCGTAGCCTTCAGCGATTTGATCTTTTATACTTTTTGAGGATCGTCGAATTTGACTGCCCTGTTCAAACTTTTCAAATGAAGGAAGTTTCAGACTGAGATAATGAACTTCAATGGCAAGCTCAAAAGCCATTTTGTATATCTCAAGATCTTTATAACTACTCATATATTTATTTTATTTAACCAGCAACCAGCAACTAGCAACCAGCAACCAGCAACTAGCAACTAGAAATACCCCTCTCTCTTCTTTTGTTCCATAGATCCTTCTTGGTCGAAGTCGATAACACGTGTAGTACGTTCTGATTTGGTTGTGACCATCATTTCTTCAACGATCTCTTCAATGGTATCGGCAGATGATTCAACAGCACCTGTTAAAGGATAACATCCAAGGGTTCTGAACCTGACCATTTTCATTTCCGCAGTTTCGGCCAGTTCTTTAGGCATTCTCTCATCGTCAACCAATACTAAAGCACCATTATACTCTACAATTGGACGTTCTTTTGCATAATATAATGGTACGATTGGTATTTGTTCTAATCGGATATATTGCCAGATATCGAGCTCTGTCCAGTTTGATAATGGGAATACACGAATTGACTCACCTTTATGAACTTTCGAGTTATAGATATTCCATAATTCCGGGCGTTGATTTTTTGGATCCCACTGATGAAATTTGTCTCTGAATGAATAGATACGCTCTTTGGCTCTGGATTTTTCTTCATCTCTACGCGCACCTCCGAAAGCAGCATCAAAGCCATGCTTCGTCAGTCCTTCCAATAAAGCCTGTGTTTTCATGATATCCGTATGAACTTTACTTCCATGGGAGAATGGGCCAACACCACTTTCAAAAGCTTCTTTATTATAATGTACAATCAGATCCCAACCTTTTTCCTTGGCATAATGATCTCTGAATTCAACCATTTCCTGGAATTTCCATTTTGAGTCGATATGCATTAAAGGGAAAGGGACTTTACCAGGAGCAAATGCTTTTTCGGCCAGTCTTACCATCACAGAAGAATCTTTACCGATCGAATAAAGCATTACCGGATTTTCAAACTCTGCTGCAACTTCACGAATGATATGGATAGATTCTGCCTCTAACTCTCTCAGGTGACTTAAATTGTACTTCTTCATACTACGGCTTTATCAAAATTGATGCTGAAATGAGCTAGCAAAGATAAGAAAGTTTGCAAGTTTGCAAGTTCTCAGGTTTAAGACAATTTAACAAACCAGCAAACTTGCAGGCCTGCAAACTTGCAAACCTCAATAAAAAAGCAGTAATTTTGTACCAAAATATAATCTTTACAGCAATGTCGAATAAACTTATGGACCCAATCGGCCGATTAATGGGTCTCAGATACAAATCCCACCCATGGCATGGAGTGGAAATAGGTTCAGAAGCTCCTCAGGTTTTAACTTGTTTTGTTGAAATGGTAACTACCGATACCGTTAAATATGAAGTTGATAAAGAAACAGGTTATTTAAGAATTGATCGCCCTCAGAAGTATTCTAATACAGTTCCTGCACTATATGGATTTATACCACAAACATTTAGTGCTGAGCGAGTTGCAGAATTTTGTATGGAGAAATCAGGTAAAGAGAATATTAAAGGAGATCAGGATCCGATTGATATTTGTATCCTTACTGAAAAACAGATCGTTCATGGTGATATTCTTGTTAAGGCACGACCAATTGGTGGCTTTAGAATGATCGATGGAAATGAATCTGACGACAAGATCATTGCTGTATTAAATGGTGATGCTGTTTACGGAAATTATAAAGATATTGAGGATTGTCCGACCCTCATTATTGACAGATTAAAGCACTACTTTTTAACCTATAAAGATCTACCAGGTAACCCTCGTGATGTTGAAATTACCCATACATTCGGGATTGATGAAGCTCATGAAGTGATCAGAAGATCCATGGAGGATTATCATCATAAGTTTGATAATCTGGCTTCAGCACTGTCAAACGTTTAAACGTTTAAGCGGTAAAACGTATAAACGTATAACGGATTATAGATAGGTCGGTTCATTTCTTTAAACCTCTCTTTTTATAGCTTATATAATTGATTAACATAGCCTTTAGATGGTTAATTTCATCTAATAGATTACTGTCTATTTTGTATCCAAGTTTTTCAGCTATGATTAATTGTGTTTCAATTTCAGATGCTGAACCCAATGAAATATATAAAAAGTGCAAGTATTCTTTTATTCCATTGCGAGATGCACCTTCTGAAATATTAGAAGGTATTGAAATTGCAGCTCTTTTAAGTTGGGAGGATAAACCAAATTTTTCATCCTCGGGAAATGTTTTTGTTGTATTATAAATCGATATAACCAAGTCGATAGATTTTTTCCAAACTTCTAGATTTTTGTGAGTTGACATAAGAATAGGTTTAATATTTAACCTATTAGTTCCTGAAATTTGAAAAAGTCACACATTTTAAGAGGAATAATTCTGTCTTACCGTTTATCCGTTTATCCGTTTATCCGTTTATCCGTTTATCCGTTTCTTCGTTATACCGCTTCTCCAACTAGCGTGGCAGTTGTACAATCAGTGATCTTCACTTGAACGTAATCACCAACTTTATAGTTCTCTTTCGGGAATACAACAACTTTATTCTGGCTGTTTCTGCCAGATAATTGTTCTTTCGATTTTTTGGATGTTCCCTCAACAAGAACTTCAAATACTTTTCCTATGTCAGCTTTATTACTATGGTGAGATAATTGCCGCTGAAGATTGATGATTTCAGTTAATCGCTTACTCTTTATTTCTTCGGATATATTGTCTTCAAATTTCTTTGCCGCAACAGTATCAGGTCTTTCAGAATATTTAAACATGAAAGCATAATCATAACCAACCTCTTGCATTATGCTTAATGTATCTGCATGATCATCTTCAGTTTCATCACAAAATCCTGCAATAATATCCGTTGAGATTGCACATTCCGGCATATGTTTTTTGATGGTAGAGATACGCTCTAAATACCATTCTCGAGTATATTTACGATTCATTTTTGTAAGCATATTTGTGCTTCCCGACTGAACCGGCAGGTGAATTGCTTTACATATATTTGGATATGCGGCTATGGTTTTAATTAGATCATCAGAAATGTCTTTAGGATGTGAAGTTGCAAATCTTACACGTAATAATGGGTTAACGGCAGCAACATCAGCTAATAAATTAGGGAAGTGATAATTTTCTCTTCCTTCAAAACTATAAGAGTTCACATTTTGTCCTAACAGCGTGATCTCACGATAACCTTTTTCAAAAAGATCTTTAGCTTCCTGAATGATGGTTTCCGGATCCCTGCTTCTTTCTTTTCCTCTTGTAAAAGGAACAACGCAGTATGAGCAGAAGTTCTGACATCCTCTCATAATGGATATAAAAGCAGATATCTTGTTTTCATCAATTTTTACAGGGGTAATATCTGCATAGGTTTCATCAGCAGAAAGAATTACATTAATGGCTTTTTGTCCGCTTTCTGCTTCAGCCATCAATTGAGGAAGATCTCTATATGCATCCGGACCAACAATGATATCTACACTTTTCTCTTCTTCAAGAAGTTTTTCTTTCAGACGCTCGGCCATACAACCCAACACACCGATCTTTAAGTGCGGCTTTTGTTTTTTTAGTGCATTTAGCTCACCTAAACGTTTACGAACTCTTTGTTCAGCATTATCCCTGATCGAACATGTATTGATGAAGATTACATCCGCCTCCTCAGAATTTTTTGTCGACTGGTAATTATTTTCTTTCATGATGGAGCCAACAATTTCGCTATCCGAAAAATTCATTTGGCAACCGTAGGTTTCTATATAAAGTTTTTTTTGTTTGTTCATGTGTTCATGTGTTTATGTGTTCAGAGGTTCAAGAGTTCAGAGGTTCAGAGGTTCAGAGGTTCAGAGGTTCAAAAGTTCAAAAGTTCAAAAGTTCATGCGCTTGTGCTCACATGCAACCCGTAACTCGTAACTCGCAACCCGTAACTCGCAACTCGTAACCCGTAACTCGCAACCCGCAACTCGTAACTCGTAATTCGTAATTCGTAATTCGTAATTCGTAATTCGTAATTCGTAATTCGTAATTCGTAATTCGTAATTCGTAATTATTTAGCCGGCACAAAAATACATAAAATTCACAACTGCATTTTCAAACATTAGAATCGAGAATTTGTTCATTAAAATTTAATTATGTTACTTTTGCATCACATTTTAATGCACACACCTATTTAATAAGGAGAGAAAAATGGCAAAAAATCTGGTAATTGTGGAGTCGCCTGCCAAGACAAAAACTATCGAAGGATTCTTAGGTAAAGATTTTCTTGTAAAGTCCAGTTTTGGACATGTTATGGATTTGTCTAAGAAGAAGTTAGGGGTTGATATCGAGAATGATTTTCTGCCGAATTATGAGATCAGCAGTGATAAGAAAAAAGTCGTTACAGAACTTAAAAAACTTGCTGGAGACGCTGAAATGGTGTGGTTAGCTTCGGATGAGGATCGCGAAGGAGAAGCAATTTCTTGGCATTTGGTAAATGCGTTAAAACTTGATGAGACGAAGACAAAACGTATCGTTTTTCATGAAATTACCAAGAACGCGATCCTAAATGCTATTGATAATCCAAGAATGATCAATAAAAATTTAGTTGATGCTCAGCAAGCAAGAAGAGTATTAGATCGATTGGTTGGTTTTGAATTATCTCCAGTTTTGTGGAAGAAAGTAAAACCTGCACTTTCAGCAGGACGTGTGCAATCTGTGGCTGTAAGATTGATCGTTGAGCGCGAGGAAGAGATCAAGAACTTCAAATCAAGCTCAAATTTTAAAGTAACTGCCAAATTTGAGATCAAAAATGATGAAGGGAAATTCAAATTAGTTGCTGAGGTTCCTAGTAGATTCTCCTCTAAAGAAGATGCCAAGTCATTTCTTGAAAAGTGCATAAGTTCTGAGTTTGCTATTAAAGATGTAGAAACAAAACCGGCAAAAAAATCTCCTGCACCACCATTTACTACTTCAACCTTACAACAGGAAGCCAGTAGAAAACTAGGGTTTTCTGTAGCAAATACAATGCGCATCGCGCAACAACTTTATGAATCAGGAAAGATCACCTATATGCGTACTGATAGTGTTAACCTTTCAAATTTAGCAATCTCAATGGCTAAAGAGGAAATCGTAAATGCTTATGGAAATCAATATGTGAAAACCAGAAAATTCTCTACTAAAACCAAAGGTGCACAAGAAGCTCACGAAGCGATTCGCCCAACTTATATGAATCTAAAGACGGTTGAAGGCGATCCTGCTCAAAAAAGACTTTATGACTTGATCTGGAAGCGAACAATCGCCTCTCAGATGAGTGATGCTCAATTAGAGAAAACCAATATCACTATTGACGTTTCTGAAGCTAAAGAGAACTTCATTGCTAAAGGAGAGATCGTAAAATTTGATGGTTTCCTTAAAGTTTATCTGGAATCAACAGATGATGAAAATGAAAATGGCGAAGAAACAAAAGGGATGCTTCCTCCCGTAAAAGTAGGAGATTCACTTGATCATAAAGAGATCAAAGCAGAAGAAAGATTCTCCCAACATCCTCCAAGATATACTGAAGCTGCCTTAGTTAGAAAAATGGAAGAGTTAGGCATTGGACGACCATCAACGTATGCTCCAACAATTTCTACTATTCAGAAAAGAGAATATATCGTAAAAGAGGATCGTCAGGCCACCGAAAGAAACTTTACAAGTCTGGTTCTTAAGAAAGGCGAGATCATCGATTCTGTAAAAACAGAAAAGACCGGATTTGAGAAATCAAAATTATTCCCAACAGATATTGGTGTGTTAGTAAACAACTTCCTTATCGAATATTTCAAGAATATCCTTGAATATAACTTTACAGCCGACGTAGAAAAGGAGTTTGATGAGATCGCTGAAGGAAGAAAGGTTTGGAATGAGATGATCAAAGACTTCTATGGTCCTTTCCATGATCAGGTGGAAGATACGCTTGAAAAATCGAAAAAATATAGCGGTGAGAAGCTTCTAGGTGTTTGTCCTGAAACTAATCTTAATGTTTATGTTAAGATAGGTAGATATGGAGCCATTGCTCAAAAAGGAGAATCTGATAGTGAAGAGAAACCAAGATTCGCCGGACTTAAGAAAGGTCAAAGTATCGAAACAATAACTTTTGAAGAGGCTCTTGAACTATTTAAGTTCCCACGTCAGATCGGTGAGTATGAAGGTGAAGAGATGTCTGTGGCGATTGGAAGATTCGGTCCTTATATTCTACATAATAAGAAGTTTTATTCTCTCGATAAAGATGATGATCCAAAATCTGTTGAACAGGAAAGAGCAGTAGAGATCATCGAACTAAAACGTCAGAAAGATAGAGAAAACACAATTAAGGAATTTGATGAAAACCCTGATGTTAAAGTTCTGAATGGTAGGTATGGAGCTTATATCTCAATTAAGAAGAAGAACTTCAAGATCCCTAAAGACAGAGTCCCTGAGGAATTAACTTTAGAAGATTGTATCGAAATTTCTGAAGATCCAAAGAATCAACCGAAGAAAAGGTTTAGTAAGCGCAAGAAGTAGTTGGTGCGTTGTTGATTCAATGGGTCTTCGAGGGGTGTTCAATGGGTCTTCGATAGGTGTTCAATTGGTCTTCAATGGGGTATTCAATAGGTGTTTGCTTAAAAATTGAGTGTCACTAGAACCTATAGTTTTGCTTTCCTAGAAGTAATGAAGTTGTTTAGTCGAATACCTAAATCTTGTATTTGAATCATAAAATCCTCATGTGTTGATTTAGAAATCAGATCTCTTTCTTCCATTAGGCTTATCCAATGCATCGTTTCGTATAGAGACCCTCTTGAATAATATAAGAACTTGATACTATCCTTTATATGAAATCGGCCATAAGCTTCGGCAATATTAGCTCCTATTGAATCTGTAGATCGTACAATCTGGTTCCCGATAATAGATTTATTCTCTTTTGATAGTTTAGTATAAGTATCCCACACCCTATTACTTAATTGTAAAGATTGGGTGTAAATTCTTAAGGTATTTAGGTTGTTTTGCATATACATTAATTCCCAAAAGCTTGAAAAGTCCGCAATATTTTAGAAAATTTAAAATGAGAACTCATGAACACTCATTGAACTACCAATTGAACACCAACAGAATACCTATTGAATCAACAATCGAATTTCCCATTGAACACCTATTGAATAATCTATCGTGCACATTTATTAAAACTCCATTGTTGACTACTTTTCATTTTAAAAGTGCTTAGGTTTTCAAGCCTTCCTAAATTTGAAGTAAAAAAATTACCCCTATGGATATTGATATTTACTTTGAGCCAATTGATCTTAGTGGCTATGAATTTGCAGATAAGACCAAGCGAAGAAGATTTGGAGATGCAGTTCATGCTTATCACTCTGAGTCTTCATTCCCAGACCTAAAAGGAATGGATATTGCGATTATCGGAGTTCAAGAGGATCGTAATGCAGTGAATAATAAAGGATGTTCACAAGCACCAAATGAGGTTCGTAAGTATCTATACCGTTTATTCGAAGGAAACTATTCTTCAAAAATCGCGGACCTTGGAAATATTAAACAAGGAAATCAGGTAAAGGATACCTATTTTGCTCTAAGTAACGTTGCTAAAGATCTGATTAAGAGTAAAATAACCCCCGTAATTATAGGTGGCAGTCAGGATCTTACATTTGCAAATTATCAAGCCTACGAAGATTTAGGTCAAATTATAAATATTGTTTCTGTTGATCCTTTATTTGATCTGGGACAGTCTGAAGCAAATATTCATTCACAATCTTATTTAAGCAAGATCATCTTACATCAACCGAATTATTTATTTAATTACTCGAATCTTGGATACCAAAGTTATTTCGTAGATCAGGAAGCTATTGATCTGATGGGAAATCTGTTCTTTGATATTTACAGATTAGGTATGGTACAATCTGATATGGAAGAGGTTGAACCGATTGTTAGAAATGCTGACCTATTGAGTTTTGATGTATCCGCGATCCGTCATTCGGATGCGCCCGGAAATAAAAATGCCTCTCCAAATGGGTTTTATGGTGAAGAAGCATGTAAGATCGCAAGGTACGCTGGAATGAGCGATAAGCTTACATCCATTGGATTCTATGAGCTTAATCCCGAATATGATATTCATGGACAAACTGCCCATTTAACAGCTCAAATGATCTGGTATTTCTTTGAGGGATTCTATAATCGTAAACACGAATTCCCATATAAAGATAAGCGCCAATTTGTAAAGTATCATGTGAAGATCGAAGAACAAAAAGATGAGATGGTATTTTATAAAAGCAAAAAAAGTGATCGATGGTGGATGGAAGTTCCGATCCGATCACAGCAAAAAGTAAAATTCAAGCGCCATCATCTGATTCCATGTTCATATAAAGATTATGAAACCGCATGTAATAATGATGTTCCAGATCGCTGGTGGCAGGCGTTTCAGAAACTGATGTAGGTATAGGTTTGCAGGTTGGCAGGTGTGCAGGTTTGCAAGTTTGTACTTTTTTTCAGAAATAGGCTGACGAAATTGAGTTTTGGGAATTAATAGGTAGTTATAAACCAAAACTTTTATTTATGGGTACCTATAAAGATTTAGACATCTGGAAATTATCTATCGATCTTACAGTCAGAATTTATACTCTTACTAAATCCTTTCCAAAGGAAGAGAATTACGTATTAACGCATCAAATTAGGAAATCTTCAGTATCAGTTCCTTCAAACATAGCAGAAGGTGCAGGAAGAAAAAATAAAAAGGAAAACTTACACTTTCTCAATATTTCAGTAGGATCACTTACTGAGTTAGAGACTCAATTAATAATTGCTGAACGTCTTGATTTTTGTAATTCTACAGAAGCTTTATTGCTATTAGGTAAATTAAAATCTAAACTACTTAATTATATGAAGTATTTAAGAAAAACATAAATATCAACCTGCACACTTGCAAACCTGCACACCTGCAAACAGTTATGATTAAACCTGCCTATCAGGATTTTGGCTTAAAAAACTCTTCCAACTCCCGTAACTCTTTCCTTCAGCACTGTGATTGTTCTGATAACTATGACAAACCGCTACGGCTAAACCATCTGTAGCGTCAAATTGCGATGGGATTTCCTTTAACTTCAGCAGAGATTGTAACATAGCAGCTACCTGTTCTTTGGAAGCACTGCCTTTGCCGGTGATTGATTGTTTGATTTTTCTTGGAGAGTATTCAGTAATCGTTAAGTCTCTTGATAGTCCTGCCGCGATGGCCACCCCTTGAGCTTTCCCTAACTTTAACATTGATTGTACATTCTTACCATAAAAAGGCGCCTCAATCGCTAATTCATCCGGGTGATATGTATCGATGAGTTCTACCAGTCGATCAAATATTCTTTTTAGCTTTAAGGCATGATCATCAATTTTACCAAGCTTTAAAACATCCATCGTTAATAACTCAATCTTTTTACCTTTACAAAAAATTAAGCCATAACCTAATACATTTGTACCCGGATCAATACCTAATATGATTCGCTCTTCTTTCAACCAATTCAATTTTAAATGATATCAACAAAGTTAAAGAAAACATATAATTATTTCATTCGAATTGTATTGATCATCGTTTCATACGGCTTCATTTACCGAGAGCTTTTTCAAAAGAGAGATATCAACGAACTTATTAGTGCTTTTACTAGAAGAATAGACTCAAATGGCTTTTACCTGATTTTATCAATAGTCTTTATATTGATTATTATAAATTGGATGATAGAAGCTCGAAAATGGCAATATCTACTTAGAAAGATAGAAAAAATCCCACTTCTGAGATCCTTTTATGCTGTGTTGACAGGAATTTCAGTGAGTTTATTCACTCCAAACAGAATGGGTGAGTATTTTGGTAGAATCTTTATTCTTGAGAAAGCAAATCACTGGGAAGGAATTTTCGTAACAGTAGTAGGAAGTTTTAGCCAGCTTATAACAACACTTGTTTGTGGGGTTGTAGGAGCGGCCTTTTTTCTGCCTGGTTATATAGATCTGGACAAATACCTATTCGGAGTTGGATATTGGGGAATTTATTTCACAGCAGTAGTTAGTGTCGCATTTTTTCTCATGATTTTCTTCAATATCTCACTCTTCTCAAGAATTTTGGATCGATTGTCAAAAAGAGAATGGACAAAGTTTAGATCCCATGTAAAAGTATTCCAAAGCTATACAACAAAAGAGTTAACCCATGTAATCAGCTTGAGCTTTGCCAGATATCTGGTCTTCAACTTTCAATATTATCTGTTATTAAAAGTGTTAGGAGTGCCAATTCCTATTCTTGATTCATTCATGCTTACATCAGTGATGTACTTTGTTCTAGCCATAATTCCTACCATTGCTTTAACCGAACTGGGAATTCGTGGAATGGTATCAATTGCATTGTTTGAGTATTATTTTCAGACAAACGGAATTTTTGTAGATTCGTTAAATATTGCTGTATTTACTGCATCTTCAACATTATGGCTTATCAATATTATTATTCCGGCCATTTTGGGAACTATCTTTGTATACAGATTAAAATTCTTTAGGAGATAATGATTGAAAGCCTGAACATTTTCGAAATATTGACTTTATGTTTGAGTGTTGCCTATTTTGGATTGATACTGGCATTCACTATTGGTTGGTTTCGGTTAAAAGAAGAGGATTTCACCACTCATAGCCCTAAAACGAAAGTTAGTGTGATCATCGCTGCTAGAAATGAAGAGAGGAATATTGGCTTTCTGCTTCAGGATCTCGTTGCCCAGAATTACCCTCCAGCTTATCTTGAGATCATTATCGTTGATGATCATTCCATTGACAGAACTTCAGAGATTATCACAAACTTTAACCGTATGCACCCTAGTATTTGTATCAATTATGAATATCTAGATACAGTTTATGGTAAGAAAGAAGCTATGGCTCATGGAATTTCGATCTCGCATGGAGATCTTATTATTACTACTGATGCAGACTGTAGGGTTGGACCACGATGGGTGTTTACCTATGCATCATATTATGAGCAAAGTAATGCCAAACTCATTTCCGCTCCAGTAGTTTACCATAAGGAGAAAAATCTTTTCGAGAGGTTTCAATCTCTGGAGTTTCTGAGTCTGATTGCTAGTGGTGCAGGCTCTGTAGCCTTGAAAAAGCCTTTTATGTGTAATGGCGCCAATCTGGCTTTTGAAAAAAGTATATTTAATGCGATAGATGGGTATAAAGATCATGAGCATCTGGCTTCCGGAGATGATGTTTTTCTTATGCAACAAATCAAAAAGATCTTCGGGGCATCTTCTATCGTATTTCTAAAGAATAAAGAGGCGGTTGTTAAAACTCAGGCGGTTTCAAAATTTGATAATTTTTTAAGGCAGCGAAAACGCTGGGCCTCCAAAACAAAAGCTTATAAAGATATTTTCGCAATCCTGACTGCACTTTGTGTGTTTGGCTTCAACTTAATGCTTTTAAAGCTAATGATCTTCTGGGTGATCGGATTTATGGATTTTCAGATCTTACTTATTGCTTGTTCGGTTAAAGTCATTATCGACTTCCCGATCTTATTTGCAGTAACGAGATTTGGCGGACAACCTAAGCTTATGTGGTATTACCTGCCAATTCAGTTATTGTATCCGTTTTACATAAGTATTACAGCCATTCTTTCATTCCTTTCTCCAAATAAATGGAAAGGTAGATTAATCAGAAATTAAAGCTTCAGCAATTTTCAGATCTAGCGGTTGAGTGATTTTGATATTTTCTCTGTTTCCACTAACAAGCTTTACATGACCGCCATTAGCCTCATAAACACTTGCATCATCTGTAAATTCAGGGCGATTTTCAAGTTTGTAAGCTGATTTTATAAGATCAGCTTTAAATGTTTGTGGGGTTTGTACGATACGAATTTGATCTCTATCAATGATATTACTACTTTCATCATCAACCTGGCGGAGCGATTCATTAAGAGTAATTACTGGGATGGCAGAGCCGGATTTTGACGCAACCCTAAAGCAGCGATTGACCACTTGCATGCTTACCATTGGTCTAACTCCATCATGGATCGCAACAAAGTGATCATCCGGAATATGTTTAAGCCCATTAGAAACCGAATCAAAGCGAGTTTCACCTCCGGCTACCAGTGTATGTTTAACCTTAAATTTATATTCCTTACATAGCTTTTCCCAATAATTCATTTGATGATCTGGTAATACCAATACTAATTGAATCTTCTCATCAAATTGATAAAACTTTTCCAACGTATGAAATAGGATGGGTTTTTTATTTAATTCCAGAAATTGTTTTGGAATAGGCGACTGCATGCGATTACCTACTCCTCCTGCTACGATAAGTGCAGATCTTTTGGTTTGATGATTCATCTGATTAAAGTTTTACCTAATTAGTAAGCAAAAAAAATCCCTCCGAAACTCGAAGGGAATATATTTTATTAAAGTATTAACATTGCATCTCCATATGTGAAGAACTTGTATTCATGTTCTATCGCCTCTTTATAGGCTTGCATTAAGAAATCATACCCTGCAAATGCTGCTACCATCATCATCATGGATGATTGAGGCAGGTGAAGATTACTAACCATGCAATTAGCTACATTAAAGTCGTATGGAGGGAATATAAATTTGTTTGTCCATCCGTTAAATGGTTTTACTTTCCCTGCAATAGAAACAGAAGTTTCCATAGCTTTCATAGATGTGGTACCAATTGCGCAAACTTTTCTCTTTTGGTCTTTTGCTTCATTGATGATCAATGTACTTGCATCAGGAATATGAACTTCTTCTGAGTCCATTTTATGTTTTGTAAGATCTTCTACTTCAATAGTTCTGAAGTTACCTAAACCTGCGTGGAGTGTGATCTCTGAGAATGTAACACCTGCTAATTCAAGGCGTTTCATGATCTCGCGACTAAAATGTAGTCCGGCAGTAGGAGCTGCTACAGCGCCTTCATGCTTTGCGTAGATCGTTTGATACCTTTCTTCGTCTTCAGGGATCGTATCACGTTGGTGAATCTTTGGAAGAGGCGTTTTCCCTAATCCATAGATTGTCTTTTTGAATTCATCATATGGTCCATCAAACAAGAAACGTAATGTACGACCACGAGAAGTTGTATTGTCGATTACTTCGGCAACTAGTGAGTCATCAGATCCAAAGTAGAGCTTATTACCAATTCTGATCTTTCGTGCAGGATCAACTAAAACATCCCATAATCTTGATTCGCGGTTTAATTCACGTAATAAAAATACTTCAATTTTTGCTCCGGTTTTTTCCTTTTCTCCATATAATCTGGCCGGAAACACTTTGGTATTATTGATAACGAATACGTCTCCCTCACCAAAATATCCTAAAATGTCTTTAAAAGTTTTGTGCTCGATGGTTTGTCTCTTTCTATCAAGCACCATTAGTTTTGCTTCATCACGATCTTCTTGTGGATGATTAGCAATGAGTTCTGCAGGCAGGTTGAATTTAAATTGGGATAATTTCATACAATAATATCTAGTCTTTTAATTGGGCCGCGAAAGTAATCAATTTTTCGGGGATAGGCAAAGTTCAAGAGCGCTAAAATAATAAATCACAGTGCGTTTGTCAAGGTGGGATTTTTTATTTCAAATCTTCCAGATGCTGCTTGAATTCTTCAATTTCCAAAGCATCGGTTAATTTAAATTCACCAATTCGGGTGCGTTTAAGCTCACTTAAATAAGCACCACTTTCAAGGGCCAGACCAAAATCGCGAGCAATGGATCTTATGTAAGTGCCTTTACTACAAACGATTCTGAAATGTACCTCAGGCATTTCGATCTTTGTGATCTCAAATTCAGCAATGTTAATAAGCTTAGGTTTGATCACGACTTCTTCGTTGTCGCGAGCATATCTATAGGCTCTTTTGCCATCAATTCTTATGGCAGAAAAGATGGGTGGAACTTGATCTTGATCACCTAAAAAACTTTTTGCTGTGCTAAATATTTGCTCTTCAGTGATGTGTTCTATTGGAAAAGTTTGGTCAACTTCTTTCTCAAGATCAAAGCATGGGGTGGTAGCACCTAGGTAGAATTTGCCAGTATATTCCTTTTCATGAGCTTGAAATTCTTCGATCCTTTTGGTAAATTTTCCAGTACAAATAATTAGTAATCCTGTGGCAAGTGGATCAAGAGTTCCTGCATGTCCAACTTTTATTTTCTTAACATCCAGAAAATGACGAATTGTATAGCGGATCTTATTAACTACCTGAAAAGAAGACCAAGTATAAGGTTTGTTGATGAGTAAAATCTCACCTTCTTTAAAACTGTATTCAGATTTATATTTCGGCAATTTGCTCATTTATAAAAATAGAATGGCTACCAATCCAACAATAAAACAATATACAGAGAAGTAAATGAGCTTCCCTTTTTTCACAATATTGATCATCCACTTACAAGCTAATGCACCTGAAATAAATGCTGCAACAAAACCAATTAAGAGAACAAGCGGACTAATATTACTATCCTGAGAGAGATTACCATCCATTAGATCTTTAACATTTGCACCTATGATAGGGATCAATACCATCAGGAACGAAAACTTAGCAATGGTTTCCTTCTTGTTTCCTAATAGGATACCACCGGCAATAGTTGAACCAGATCTTGAGATACCCGGTAAAACAGCTAAAGCCTGCATAGTACCTATGATCAATGAATCCAGGAAGCCAACAGGCCTTTTGTTTGATTTTGAGAAATATGTAAAAGCTAATAGAAGGGATGTTACTATTAGCATTGAACCTACAAAGTCCATATTTCCAGTGAAAAAACCCTGAATTTCTTCAGCATAAAAAAGTCCGAGAATCACTACCGGGATCATTGAAATGATGATCTTGGCAGCATATTGGGTTTCTTCGTTCCATTTGAATTGAAAAATTCCTTTTATTAAAGCCCAGATGTCTTTATAAAATATAACGATGGTGCTCAAAACGGTTGCGCCATGGACAACTACCGTAAAGATCAAACTACGTTCTGCATCCACACCAAGTAAAACTTTACCAAGTTCAAGATGCCCACTACTACTTACGGGTAAAAATTCAGTCAATCCCTGAACAATGCCAAGGATTAAAGCTTCCAGCCAATTCATTATATAAAAAGATTAGGTTTTTACTTCGTTTTTCGCATAATCGCGAAGATCTCAATAACATATCCGGCAATAATTAAAATAGGAGCCAGGGTCATACGTCTGAAACTGAATATCTTATCACTAAAAACATTTGGGTCATCTGATCCACCACCGATCATAAGAATAAATCCTAAAGCAATTACAACCAATCCGATGATAAGTAATCGATAGTTTTGCTTTGAGAATGCAAAAGTTACCTCTGATTCGTTTTTCCCGCTTTTAGTTGGAGTTGTTTTTTTTGACATCATTTTAGCTTTTAGGCTTCAAAAATAATAGGTTTTTCAATGCATAATCCTTTTTTAAGAATTATTAATAATACAGATCATCGGTTTTCATGCGTAAGAACTTTCTAACTGCAAAGAAAGTTGAAATACTGGAGATAATTATTCCACAGAAGATCACCATAGCAAATAAGCTAGCGAAGATCTCAAAATCCTGAATTTCGATCAATTCCGGTAATTCTTGCTGTGCATAATAAATAATAGCGCATAGGAAAATGATCGCAACAAATGCACTATACAATCCTTGAACAATTCCTTTCACAACGAAGGGGCGTCGAATGAAACCTTGAGTAGCTCCAACCAATCGCATACTTCGGATGATAAATCGTTTGGCATAAACAGAAAGTCGGATCGTATTATTAATAAGAGCAATTGAGATGAACAATAAAACGCCACTGAAACCAAGCAAAATTAAACTGATCTTTCGCAAGTTCTTATTGATAGCATGAACGAGTGATCGTTGATAGAACACCTCTTTCACGCTTTTATTAGCTAGTAATTCCTCCTCAATGGCAGAGATTTGCTCGATGGTTGTATAATCAGCATTTAATCTCAGATCTATTGATGGTGGAAGTGGATTATATCCAAGGAAATCTATAAATGATTCACCAAGCTCATCCTGCAATTCTGATGCTGCTCTTTCAGGTGTGATATACTCAGTTGATTTTATGTAATTCGTAGCATCCAGCGTCTTCTGAAGTTGAATAATGTCGGCTTCTCTAACATCTTCCTTGATCATGATCCTGATCCCAATATTTTCCTTCACATGATCTGAAAGTTTTTTAGCATGGAAGATCACCAGACCTAAAACACCCAACATAAATAGCACAAGTGTAGTACTAACGAAGGTTGTAAAGTAAGATGAGCGTAATCTACGACGTGTATATTTTTCCTGATTTTTTGCCATGGGTTTTTGCTTAATGCTAAGTTAGTCATTTTGGTTTTAATATATGGAAAGTGACTTTATTTTATTTGTTTGCAGGTGTGCAAGTGTGCAGGTTTGCAAGTTGTTATTTAGATGGTTAAACCTGTGAACATGCAAACGTGCAAACATGGAAACTTTTTTTTAACTTCGCAAGCTGAAAATTTATCACATATAGATTTGAATACTAAATAATTAAAACAGGATGGAATACAACTTTTTGGAGATAGAAAATAAGTGGCAGAAGTATTGGAGTGAGAACAAAACTTTTAAGGCTGAAATAGATACGACCAGACCAAAATATTATGTGCTGGATATGTTCCCATATCCTTCGGGAGCCGGACTACATGTTGGTCACCCATTAGGTTATATTGCATCTGATATTTATGCACGATTTAAACGTCAGCAAGGTTTTAACGTTCTGCACCCAATGGGTTATGATGCTTATGGTTTACCTGCTGAGCAATATGCCATCCAAACCGGAACGCATCCTGAAGTAACTACAAATAAAAACATTGCCAGATATCGTGAGCAGCTGGATAAGATCGGTTTCTCATTCGACTGGGACCGCGAAGTAAGAACATGTGATCCTAAATATTATAAATGGACTCAATGGACATTCATTAAGCTATTCAATTCCTGGTATAATAAGGATGCTGATAAAGCTGAACCAGTTGAATCGTTGATCGAAATATTCAAATCCAAAGGCAATGAAGTAAATGCTTCAAATGATCCGATCGATGCTTTTACAGCTGAAGAATGGAATAGTTGGGATGAAAAGAAGCAACAAGAGACATTAATGAATTATCGTCTTGCATACCTTTCAGATACAATGGTAAACTGGTGCCCAGAGTTAGGAACTGTTTTAGCTAATGATGAGGTAAAAGACGGACTATCAGAGCGTGGTGGACATCCTGTTGAGCGCAAACTGATGAAGCAATGGTCTTTAAGAATTACTGCTTATTCACAGCGTTTATTAGATGGATTGAATACTATTGATTGGTCTGATTCATTAAAAGAAGTTCAAAGAAACTGGATCGGTAGATCTGAAGGTGCAACTTGCTATTTCGATATTAAAGGATTTGAAGATAAATTGGAGATCTTCACAACACGTCCTGATACAATGTTCGGTGCAACTTATATGGTTTTAGCACCAGAGCATGAAGTGATTGAAAAGATCACAACGGCTGAGCAAAAAGCTAAAGTTGAAGAATATGTAGCTTGGGCGAAGAATCGTTCCGAAAGAGAACGTCAGTCTGAAGTAAAAAATATTACAGGAGTTTTCACTGGAGCTTATGGTATCAACCCATTGAACGGTGAAGAGATTCCTATCTGGATCGCTGATTATGTATTGGCAGGATATGGTTCAGGTGCGATCATGGCAGTTCCAGCTCATGATAGTAGAGACTATGCATTCGCCAAGCATTTTGAATTACCAATAATTCAGGTAGTAACTGGTGGTGATATTTCTGAAGAGTCTTATGATGCCAAAGAAGGTAAGATGATGAATTCTGGTTTCATCAACGGTATGGAAGTTAAAGAGGCGATCTTAGCAACGATAAAGAAAATAGAAGAAATGGATCGCGGATTTGGTACCATCAATTATCGTTTACGCGATGCGATCTTCAGTCGCCAAAGATATTGGGGTGAGCCATTCCCAATTTATTATAAAGATGGAATTCCATACGCTTTATCAGAAGACAAACTTCCTTTAGAGTTACCAGAAGTTGATAAATACTTGCCTACAGAAACAGGAGAACCACCATTGGCAAGAGCTGAAAATTGGGTAACTGAAGAGGGCTATCCACTTGAAACGAATACGATGCCTGGATTTGCTGGTTCAAGTGCATATTATTTAAGATATATGGATCCTCACAATGAGAATGAGTATTTCTCGAAAGAGGCCAATGAATATTGGAAAAGCGTAGACCTTTACATTGGAGGTGATGAGCATGCTGCTGGTCACTTGATGTATGCACGATTCTGGAATAAATTTTTATTCGATATGGGAATGGTACAACATGATGAACCATTCCAAAAATTGATCAATCAAGGTAAGATCCAAGGTCGTTCAAGCTTCGTATACAGAGTTACGGGTACAAATAAGTTCGTATCATTTGGCTTAAGAAAACAATATCAAACTTCTCGATTACATGTAGATATCGATATGGTTGATAATGATGTTTTAGATACAGAAGCTTTCAAAAACTGGCGTCCTGAATTTAAAGATGCAGAATTCGAATTGGAAGATGGCAAATACATCTGTGGTCATGAAGTGGAAAAGATGTCAAAATCTAAACACAATGTTCAGAATCCGGATGCCTTAATTGAAAATATGGAGCGGATACCTTAAGATTATACGAGATGTTCTTAGGTCCTTTGGAGTATCATAAGCCTTGGGATACCAAAGGAATTGAAGGTGTTTTCAGATTCATCAAAAAATTATGGAGATTATATCATGATGCAAATAATGAATTTGCAGTAAGTGATGCTGAGCCTACAAAAGATGAATTAAAAGTGCTTCATAAAGCGATAAAGAAAGTAAAAGAAGATATTGAAAGATTCTCATTCAATACAGCTGTAAGTACATTTATGATCTGTGTAAATGAATTGTCTGATCTGAAATGTAACAAACGTGCAATTCTTTCTGAATTGACTGTATTAATTTCTGCTTATGCACCTCATATTGCTGAAGAATTATGGAGCCTATTAGGAAATGATGATGGTGTAACTTACCAGCAATTTCCTGAGTTCAAAGAAGAATACATTAAAGAGAATGCATTTGCTTATCCTGTATCGTTCAACGGCAAGATGAGATTCAAACTGGAGCTTCCTGTTGATATGCCAAAAGATGAGGTTGAAAAAGCTGTATTAGCAGCTGAGGATGCTCAAAAATGGTTAGAAGGAAAAACGCCAAAGAAAGTGATCGTTGTTCCTAAGAAAATTGTGAACGTAGTAATCTAAAAACTAAATAACAAGATAATAAGGGCGGCATCCAAAATGGATGCCGCCCTTTCTTTTAATTGGTTTGAACTTCGGTACTGCTTTTTTCATCTATCGATTTATACCAATTCACTCTTCTCGAGAAATACATCATTAAGGCGAGTATTATAAATAATCCAATACTTCCCATAAGTAGGGCATAGTCTTGCATTTGGAGTATCACAAATAAGTATATGTATAGTGTACTAAGTATCGCTGCAAAAAAGGCATTTACTTTAAATGATCTGAAAACTGATGAGGTGTATATGGTAATTAAGGATATAATTCCTGCACTGGCTAATAAATAAGCTTTGTTGAAACCTATTTGTTCCGATAGCGATAGTAAAAGGATATAGAATATAACAAGACCCGCGCTAACCAATAAATATTGTATGGGATGTATTATTTTATTGTTAAGGATCTCAAAAAACAGAAAGCAGATGAAAGTCAGGAAAATGAACATTAATGCATATTTCGCAGATCGCATAGATTTCTGATAATGATCTATAGGTAATAAAAGCTCTACCCCAAATGTGGAGTTCTCTATTGTGTAAGTATCGCCGATCCAATTCTGAGGATAGTTTCGATTTAGATTCAAAACTTTCCAATATGCATTGAATCCATTTTCAGAATTATTTCTGTCTTCTGGTAAAAAGTTACCTTTAAAACTAGGGTTCTCCCATGGCGATTCCATATTGATATAGGTATTTTTACCGATAGGATAGAACTGTAAATCTTTACTACCTTTTAATATTAGATTTGTTTTAAAATTGATCTTCTTTTTGAACTTTTCTGTGTTTATTGGTGTATTGAATGCAACCCCTGTAGAAATAATATCTTTATTCTTTACCCCAGGTGTTACTCCATACTTTTTGCCATTTAGATCGATCTCAAGCTGATTTTGAATTCCCTTCATATCGGGTACACCAATAGTCATATAAGCTTCATTCCATTTGAAAGTATAGTTAGAGTAGTTTTCTGCCAGCTCATTCATGTTTGGGAAATTTCCGGATATATCCATATTGGCTTCATAAACCACAACTTTATACATCCCACGATACCTGATCTCTGGGGTGATTTTCACTTCATAATTTAAGTCATCCGGTAAGATATGTAGCAGGTAATTATAGATACGTTCCTTTTCATCAATGAGCTTGATCTGTTGGACTGGAATAGTAAGGATAGGTCCTGCAACTTTCTGGCTCTTTCCCCATTTTTCCTGAATGTCCTGTAATGCCTCTTCTCTATAGACCTGGCGTTCTGTAATTAAGGATTTGATCATCCCGATAGGGATTAAAAGTAAAAGCACCAAAATGGTGACAACTACGATCTTAACACTGATCGATTGTGAGAAATTGTTTTTAATCTGATTTAATTTATTCATAGTGTTGTTTTTAAAAGAACTTTGAAATACAAAGTAAAAAGGTAAAAAAATTATTTATTGTTTATTAGATTTTCTAAAGCTTCCAGATGCTTCTTGAACATCTCTTTTCCGGTTTCTGTTGCGATATATGTTGTGTTTGGTTTTCGACCAATGAATTGCTTTTTCACTTTGATCATTTTATTTGCTTCCAATGATTTTAAGTGACTTGCTAAGTTTCCATCGGTAACCTCAAGTAGCTCTTTCAATGAGTTAAAATCCATCGACTCATTAACCATGAGTACCGACATGATCCCAAGTCGCACCCTGTTCTCAAAGGCTTTATTGATATTGGCTATAATGTTCTTCATCGCTCGTATTTATAATACATTAATGCCCCATAGATTATGTGCAATATACCAAATCCAATAACCCAGAAAAAGATTCCATAGTATAAAAAGATTCCTGCCAATAGTCCGATGATGATCTCACAGATTCCAAGATATCTGATCTCACTGAAAGTAAAGTTTGATGCATTCAATAAAGCTATTCCATAAAATATTAGAGTAGAAGATGCGACCAAATGAATATTGTGCTGTTGAATCAATATAAGTGTGAAGGCTCCTCCAGCCAGAAGAGGAATTGTAAAATTATAAAGAACCCGTTTTGTGGCCTTAGTCCAAAACTTGGTGTTGAGTCTTTTTGCTTTCCGTTTTGAGAAGTATAAGGCAAAAACGAAGGCAAAAACTAAAACCAATAAGGCATCAATTATGAGTAATTTGATAACTCTTGTACCTTCTTCAAGGCTGATAACATCAAAGTGTTCATTATAGATGATCCTCCCATTATCAAGAATCAGAAAATATGCAATCCCAGCTCCGATTATTGCAATAATTCCGGCAACCACACTTGACAAACCACTCAATGAAAGGAATCGGGTCGATCTTTCCATCAAATTTTTAATTTCCTTAAGATCCTGAACTTGTGAGTTTTGTGTTTCCATGATAAAGTACTTTGAAATACAAAGTTAAATAAACAATTAAATAATGCAAATATTTTTGCATTAAATTTCTGGATGTTCTCTCTTGGTTAGGTAATGAATGCCTTTAAAATCAATATATCCAAGCTTTTGAAAAACTTCTAAAGAAACACTATTGTAATCTTCGATCAGGCATGCAAAGATCCCGATGCCGATCGATCTTAAGTGTTTTTCGGCTCTATGAACTAGCATTTTGGCAAGTCCACGTTTTCTATATTCAGGAAGAACTGCGAGCCGGTTCAACCAGCCCTTTCTTCCATCATGGGTGATCAATATTGTTCCTACCAGTTTATCTTCATCTTTAGCTAGAAGAATATTCAAAATTCCTCTTTTGAGTTCTTTCTCTATTTCAAGCTTACTGTCTCGACCATTGAGCTTAATTGGCAATCCCGCTTTTAGCCATAGCTCAACAAGGGAACTGTAGTCAGAGATCTCGAATGAAGTGTATTTAATTTCTTTCATAATTCCTCCTAAATTATGAAATCTGGAAGGATCATTCGTCCATATTGATCATGAATTGCATAAGGAACTCAACGCATTTTATATAACTTCCTACAGCGATCCTTTCATTTGTTCCGTGATAGCCACTCATGTCTTCATCTGTTGTAAGAACAGGAACGAATCTATATATATCCTTAGCCATCGTATTATAATATTTTGAATCAGTAGTTCCGATCAATTGCCAGGGTGTTACAATAGCTTCTGGAAAGATCTGATGAATGCTTTTTTGTAGCTGATGAAAGCTTTCTGACTGGACACTGGCAACAGGTGAGGGTTCGTTTCCGCCTTCAATTCCCATGCTAAATGCTCTAACATCTATAGTTGAGTCCTTAATTGTATTTCTTACATGTGCCAAAACATCTTTTATACTATCTCCCGGTAATAATCTGAAGTTAACTGTTGCTTGTGAGATCTTTGGTAGTACATTTTCGGTTTCACTGCCACTCATTTTTGTTGCTGCGGTTGAGGTTCTGATCATTGCATTTGTAAATGGAGATTTACTGAATTGATTTTTGATCATCCCTTTAGTTAGCCATGAATTCGCGAAAAACAGCTTCATAGGTCCTTTCATTTCAGGTCCCAGGAAACGGATCATTTGTTCGGAAGCATCTTTGATATCTGCCGGCATAGGATTCTCCTCAAGCAAAGTGATGGCTTTACTTAATCGTCCTAAACTGGTATGTTTTGGAGGAGCTGAAGAATGTCCACCATCACTTTTTGCTGTTAGCTCTACACTTACGTAACCTTTTTCAGCTAATCCTACTAAAGCAGTTGGAGCTTCAACTCCGGGCATCATTCCCGATACAACAATTCCTCCTTCATCTAATACACACTCAGGTTTTATACCTCGTGATTTTAAAGTTTGTGCGATCAAGGATGCTCCATTCATTCCTCCAACTTCTTCATCATGACCAAAGGCAAAGTAAATCGTTCTGTTTGGAATAAATCCATTAGACATTAACTGCTCAGCAGCTTCCAGTATTCCAATAACCCCAACTTTATCATCCAGTGTACCTCTTCCCCAAATATATCCTTCTCTAATCTGGCCTTCAAAAGGTGGATATTTCCACTTTTGTTCAGTTCCTTCCTCAATACCTACTACATCAAAATGCGACATTAATACAATTGGATCTAATGATTCACTTTGGCCTCTCCATGTGAAAAGCAAGCTATACCTACCAATCCTTTCAAGTTCTAAATGACTATAAACCTTTGGGAAGATTGTTTCCATATAGTCCAGCAAGCCACTAAAAGCTGTATCATTAAACTTAGTTGTATCGGGATAAGAGATTGTTTGAAATTTAATTGATCCTGATAAGCGATCAGCAATAGAACTCGTATCAAGTTCTATGGATTTAAGAAGTCCAGATCTCTCTGCTGTAAACTGTTTCGATTCGAAATTCGAAGATTTGATCATCATTACTCCAAATAGAGAAATAATGAGTAGCAGAATGATTCCATGGATCATTCCACTAAGTTTAAGAATTCTTTTCATAATTCTAATTCATGAATTTTGATACGAAGTTTGTCAGGCCTAATCTTTTAATAAAACGGAACATCTTGCCCATTTTTTGAAATGAGGGCTTTGCATCATGGAACTTAATTGGAACATTTTTAATTTGACTTCCATCTACGACTCCTGTTGAATAGAAGTCCATAATTAATTTTCTGTATTCCTTAGGTTGGAAATTACCTGCATCTTGATGTCCTCTGTTTTCAAAAATTACTTGCTCTCCATTAGGTAGGTATTTTAACATATTGGTTGCATTTTGACATGGAGTACTCACATCAATATCACCACTTATTAAAAGTTTCTCAACTTCTGAATATTGTAGTTTCCTGTATTCTTCTGGAATCAGTTTTATCGGCCATCCACCGTAGGTTTTCATTGCAAAGATCTTAGAAAATTCAGCACCCATTAATGCATCTTCTGGATCATCACTTAAATAATCATGATCTGGATCAAAGTCGGCACTCAATGCTTTAGAAACATTTTCACCCCATACCATTCCATGCATATCAGGTAGCTGGTCATAAGCCATATTCAAGAATGCTAAACCACTATAGTCGCCATTTTCTGCTGCTATAAAAGCATCTAATACCTGAACAATACCATTCTGGTTATAAGACATCATAAACATCATAAGCTTGACCTTTGATTCAATGATCTCTATCCCGCGCCAGGTATATGGAAAGGTATTTTGTACGTTGCGAATTGTAGCCAGAATATCTGGTGATCTTTCTAGGCATAATGGATCTTTTTGCCATTCAGCTGCGATTTTGCTGAGGATATCTTCATTATCCTGAGATTTCCAAACAAAATGTCCTGGTGGATTTACACCTTCCAGTACAGATCGATTTACATTCTCTGGATATCTTAAACCATAGTAATAAGCCAGACGGGTTCCATAACTATAGCTGATCGTATTGATCTTTTCATAGCCAAGAACTTCTTTTCTGGCATCTTCAAGATCATCCACAACATCTATCGTTGTATAAGAATCAACATCAATACCTGAAGCTTTTAAACGATTAAAGCCCTCGGTTGATCTCTCTGCTATATTTTTTAAGTTTTCTAAACTAAGTGGATCTCCTTCACCTACTAATGACTTAGGGATCTCAGGAGTTTTAAGTATAACAGAACCATCAATTCCTCTATATCCAACCATTACTATATCATGATCTTCTAATAACCATAGATCAGGAGCTCTTTTGATATTGCTGGAACCTGGACCACCGGTTAATCTGAATACCGGTTCTTTAGGATTTTCACTCAATGAATGAAGGATTTTCACTGGTAGACTGATCAATCTGCTGTTCTGATCGTTTCTGTTCTCAGGAACAACTATGGTTGTAAATGTGGTTTTGATCTCTTTTGGATATTCTTTGTAATATTTATTTTCTGAGGTTCCTTGTTCATTGATAAGATCTCCTTTTTTTGCGATCTGTAGATCTATTTCAGGAAATTTATCAGTCTTTTTTGTACTGGTGGTCATTACAATTACAACAGCAATTAAACTTAGCAAAACACCACCGATTATTATTTTCTTCTTTTTACTCATATTTCAAAATTTTTGTTTGATGGTGTAAATGTATTTTGAGCTAGCAATATAATCGTCTCACTTCACAAATCTGAGACTTATTTTAATGAGACTTCGAAGTTTTTTTTTTGAATTCCGTAGGTGTTTCTCCTGATAAAATTCTTTACATCTATAAAAGAAAGGATGCACATATAAAACAACCTTTTTATGAAAGGAATTACCATTAACCAAATCAATGGAATTGGTTATTGATGCAAAAGTAATGTTGAAACAGGGTGTAACTGTAGTTAAGTTTCCTATTCAAGAAATTGGATATAGATACAGCAAACATAAGAAGTCTTTGGTTCGTGGCAGTTGGGAAGGAAAAGAAATAATTAGCAACGTTGCAAAGACTTTTTCTGCGATGGGAAAATATATTCCTTTTGAGGATAAGAAAGAAATAAGCTATAAAAATATTGAGCATAAACCAAGAATTCTTGACAGAAGATATTGCGTCGCAAAGAATAATTTTAAAAAA
>PARP01000034.1 GCA_002711565.1 Bacteroidota bacterium | reverse complement strand
TTTTTTTATGACTATTTAAACTAAATATTTTTACAAGGCTAAGTCAATAATTTCAATGAATTACAGCCATATGTATGATGCACTTCTCTCAACTTACCCTGCTTTAATTCATAATTCATTAAATACCGGAATATCTTTAATGAAATGAAAGGCATTGTTTTTATAGTCCATTTTACAACAATAATGATCAAGACCATTGGTAACAACCAAATAATCAACTTGTAAGTTCATGTTGTATCTGGCGATCTGTTCGAAGGTTTCCTGCTTGATCTTTACAGAAGGAGCTTTACATTCAACGATTATGCTTGCATTCCCTTTCGAATTATATACAACAATATCTGTACGCTTTTGCATTGAATTAACCTTAAGTCCTTTTTCTATTGATATCAAACCTTTAGGAACATCTTTCTGTAAATGTAAATACATGATAAAATGTTGTCTTACCCATTCTTCAGGTGTCAATACTAAATACTTAAGACGTACTTCATCGTATATTTCAAGCTGTTCAGAATCGGTCTTTCGGAGCTTAAATTTATATGTCGGCAGGTTTAGTTCTTGCATCAATATTCAAATGTAGAAAAATTATGATTACTTCTTGAAAAGCTACAGCTATGAAGCTATGATAAATGCATAATTAGCCGTATTTTTGTTTAAAGATTATCAATATGAAAACAAAGAAAGAAATTGTTGAGAATTGGTTGCCTCGATATACCGGAACTGAACTCAACGAATTTGGTGATTACATCCTCCTGACAAACTTTAGTAATTATGTAGAGATCTTCGCCGAGCGTTATGGCGTGGAGATCAAAGGAGAGAATAAACCAATGCCTAGTGCTACTTACGGAAACATGACCATTATCAAATTTGGTATGGGAAGTGCAAATGCCGCTTCAATTATGGATCTGTTAAGTGCTATCCAGCCTAAAGCCTGCTTATTCCTCGGAAAATGTTGAGGATTGAAACGTAAGAACAAACTTGGAGACCTCATCCTTCCAATTGCGGCCATTCGTGGTGAAGGTACTTCAAACGATTATTTCCCAAGAGCCGTACCAGCTTTACCTGCCTTCAACCTGCAGAAAGCAATATCCACAACGATTCGCGATTTCAAACGCGATTACTGGACAGGTACAGTTTATACTACCAACAGAAGAGTTTGGGAATATGATGAGAAATTCAAAGATTACCTCCGTAAAACCAGAGCAATGGCGATCGATATGGAGACTGCCACGATCTTTATGGTAGGTTTTGCTAATGAAATTCCAACAGGAGCCATTCTTTTAGTATCTGATCAGCCAATGATCTCTTCAGGTATAAAAACTGAAAAGAGTGATCAGGCGATCACCGAAAGTTATGTTGAAGAACAGCTTGAGATCGGTATTGCTTCTTTAAAGCAATTGATCAATAATGGTGAAACGGTTAAGCATTTATATTTCGATTACGACAAAGAGGATTAATACATGAAATTCGAGCAAATCCTTAACGACCTTAAAAACAAGAAGTACCATCCGATCTATTTATTAGCAGGAGAGGAGTCTTTTTTTATAGATCAGATCTCCGATCATATTGAGAATAGTGTGCTTGATGATATGGAGAAGGAATTCAATCAAAGTATCCTTTATGGTAAGGATACCGATGTTGCCAAGATCGTTGCAACAGCGAAGAGATTCCCGATGATGTCGAATCATCAGGTAGTGATCGTTAAGGAAGCTCAAGAGATAAAAAAGCTGGATGAGCTATCTGCTTATGCAGAGAATCCTCTGGAATCAACAATTCTGGTTGTATGTCATAAGTACAAAAAGATCGATAAACGCAAGTCTTTAGCTAAAGTTGTAAAAAAGTCGGGTGTTCTTTTCGAATCAAATAAGCTTTATGATAATCAGGTTCCTGATTGGATCAATCAGCAGTTTTCAGTACGAGGTTATACCATTAGACCTAAAGCGGCGATCATGTTATCGGAATTTCTCGGAACTGATCTTAGCAAGATCTCAAATGAGATCGAAAAGCTAGTGATCAATATTCCGAAAGGTTCTGAGATCACTGATGATGATATTGAAAGAAATATTGGAATCAGTAAAGATTATAATGTTTTTGAACTTCAAAAAGCCATCGGAAAGCGAGATGAAGTAAAATGCCAGCAGATCGTTAACTATTTTGCTGCTAATGAGAAGAATAATCCGCTAGTAGTAGTTACCGGAATCCTCTATGGCTTTTTCAGCAAGCTTTTGATCTTCCATCAACTTAAGGATAAAAGCAAAATGAATGTGGCGAAAGCCTTATCAGTTAATCCATTCTTTGTTGGTGATTATCAGTTAGCTGCAAGAAATTTCAGTGTGCCTAAATTAGCTCAGGTGATCAAGCATTTGCGTGAGTATGATCTCAAATCAAAAGGAGTTGGAAATATATCATCAAAAGATGGGGAACTTCTTAAAGAGTTGATCTTTAAAATTTTACACTAGCAATTAAAGGATCTCCATAGATCTTATTTACTAAATCTTCATGTTTTTTAAGAATGAATTTTCTCCTTAGTTTAAGCGTAGGAGAGAGTTCTCCCGATTCTACCGACCAGCTTTCACTGATCAGCTCAAATTCTTTAATCTGTTCAATGTGGTCCAGTTCTAAATTCAAGCGTTCAACTTCTTGTTTGATCCGATCAATTACGATCTGATTCTTGATGATCTGGTCGTTTGAAGTAAATTGTATTCCTTTAATGTCGCACCAGGAGTGTAAATGTTCAAAATGAGGGTGGATGAGTGCAGCTGCAAAACGTTTTTTCTCACCAACTACCATAATGTTTTCGATGAATGGCGATTCTTTAAGTTTGTTCTCTACTACCTGAGGAGCAATGTATTTCCCTCCTGATGTTTTGAAGACTTCTTTCTTGCGATCGGTAATGATCAGAAAACCATCTTCATCCAATTTCCCGATATCCCCGGTCATGAACCACCCATCTTCGAATGCTTGCTCGGTTAGCTCCGGTAAATTATAATAACCCTTCATAATGCCGGGACCTTTACAAAGGATCTCCCCGTCTTCTGCTATTTTAACTTCTGCACCTTCAATAGGCTTACCAACTGTGTTAAACTTAAAACCATTCTCCTGAAATGTCTGGACACTGATAACAGGAGATGTTTCAGTAAGTCCATATCCTTGCATAATTGGGATGTCAGCCGCCCAAAAGATCCTAGAGATTTGTGATTGAAGAGATGCACCACCACAAATGATCTGCTTGATATTTCCTCCCAGCGCTCTTTTCCATTTATTAAAAACGAAAAATCTGGCAACAGCTAGTTGAACATTATACTTTGGATCCATATTTTTTCCGGGATCATAAGCTTGAGCTAGTTTTAAAGCCCAACTAAATATGCTTTTCTTAACAGGATTCAGCTTAATCCCTTTCAAATAGATCTTTGCATAGATCTTTTCTAGTATTCTTGGAACTGTGCAGAAAATATCAGGTTTGACTTCTTTAATGGCTTTTGAGATCTTCTCAAGATCATCTACATAATAGATGGAGAGACCATCATATTGATAAAGGTAGTTGAGCATTCGCTCATAAACATGACAAAGCGGGAGAAAGCTTAAAGCCTTGCCATTTTTAGAATATCGTGGATATTTTCCACAGGTTGTAAAATTGAAAATGATATTCTGATGACTGAGCATTACACCTTTCGGCTTTCCGGTAGTTCCTGATGTGTAAATAATGGTTGCTGTATCATCTTCTTTTATTTGAGCTTTTGCAATTTGCAATGCCTGATCCGAAACTCTATTGGCCAAATTGAAGATCTTCTCCCAATGTTGAACCATGATGATCTTCTTGATCGAAAAGATCCCTTCGATTGATTCAACACCTTCGGTAGCGGGAAGGATCCTTTGATGAAGTTCAGTATTGGATACGAAAATGTATTTTACCTGTNCATCATTAAAGATGTAGTTATATTTTGCTTTACTGATATTGGAATAGATCGGCACCTGAATGGCTCCGATTTGTAAAAGGCTCATATCCACTATATTCCACTCCGGACTATTTGCCATAATGGTAGCTACACGGTCTCCTTTTTTAAGTCCGAGTGCCATCAAACCTTTACTGAAATGATCTACAAGTGTTGTATACTCAGAAGCCGACATTGTATTCCATACATTGTCGGCCTTAAAACCAAAAACATTGGTTTTCGTTGCATACTTTCCCCTGTATAGATCCAGAAGATCGAAAATACGGCGGATTTCAGCCATTAGTGGATTTTATGAATACTCTAGCTAAAGAGTTTGTTTACTTGTTCGTTATATTTATCAACGATAAAGTTACGTTTGAGCTTCATATTTGCAGTTAGCTCACCAGTGTCTACAGACCAAGGTGTATCAAGAACTTCGATGCGCATGATCTGTTCTGTTTTACCAAAGAATTGATTGAACTTCGTAACTTCTTTTTGTATTCTTTTCTTGATGATCGGATCCTGAACCATTTCTTCATTGGTGGTATAAGGAATTTCTTTAATTCTACACCAGCTCTTTAAATGATCAAACTCAGGAACAATAAGTGCTGCTGCATATTGTTGATTTTCACCTAAAACAACTAATGATTCAATGAAAGGTGATTCTTTAAATCTGTTTTCCAGCAATTGCGGACTAATATATTTTCCGAATGAAGTTTTGAAGATCTCTTTCTTTCGTCCTGTAATTCTTAGGTGACCATCTTCTTCAATACGTCCGATATCTCCAGTGTGGAACCAACCATCTTTAATCGCTTCAGCAGTAAGTTCCGGTTGCTTGTAATATCCAAGCATTACGTTAGGACCTTTACAAAGGATCTCTCCATCTTCAGCAATTTTAACTTCAACATTGTCGACTGGGAAGCCAACTGTACCAAACTTACGTCCGTTCTTTTTGAAATTTCCAACTGCAATAACCGGAGAAGTTTCAGTCAATCCATAACCTTCAAGAACCGGAATTCCTGCAGCAGAGAATACTCTACCTAGTCGGGCTTGCATTGCTGCACCACCTGAAACCATCACTTTAAAGTTTCCACCCAAGCCTTCTTTCCATTTATCCAGAACTAGTTTTTGAGCAATCTTTAATTTGATATCATAGAGCGGTCTGAATGGTCCATCGATCTCATATCTTAAACCTACATTCACCGACCAGAAGAATATGCCTTTCTTAATGCCTTTGAATTTTCGTCCTTTTGCAATGATCTTATCATAAACCTTTTCCAAAAGTCTTGGAACGGTAGTCATGATATCCGGTTTGATGTCTTTTATGTTATCAGCAATAGTACCGATGTTTTCAGCATAGTAAATTGAAATTCCCAAATACTGGAATAAGTAAATGAGCATTCTTTCATATACATGACAAAGAGGAAGGTAACTTAAAGCTTTTCCGTCTTCACCAACTGGTGGAATATCTTCAACAGCTTTAAAATTTGAAATAAGATTTGCATGTGAAAGCATTACTCCTTTAGGATCTCCTGTTGTTCCTGATGTATAAATTAATGTGGCAACATCATGGGTTTCGATACCGCTCATGATCTTATCGAGCTCTTCTTTAGCAGTGTTTTCAGATCCAAGTTTTACTAAATCGCTATAGTGTTTTTCACCTTCAATATCATCAAAAGTATAAAGATCTTCCAGACTAGGGATTTCAGGAAGAATATGCTTGATCTTTCTTAATAGATCATTTCCTGAAACAAAAACGAATTTTACTTCAGCATGATTCAAGATAAATTTATAATCGGATTCACTAATCGTAGGGTAGATAGGAACGTGCACAGCACCGGTTTGAGAGATTCCCATGTCGATGAAGTTCCATTCAGGACGATTATTAGAGATTGTAGCTATTTTATCACCTGGTTTGATACCAAGTTTTAGAAATGCATAACTGAGGTTGTTGGCAGTTTCGATATATGTGTCAATATTGTGCTTGACCCATACACCATTTTCTTTACCTACCAGGACATCATCTTTAGGTTTGTAACTGGATTTGTAATGAGGTAAAATGTCAAAGAGTCTGGTGATTTCCATCATGTCGATATTAGTTAGTCTTGTGTTTGGGCATACAATGATAACAAAAAAAAGACAGAATTAAAAACAGCCTATTGTCTAGATGTCCTTAACGATTTGGGTTGCATTTGCTTGTGCGGTAGGCATTATAAGCATGTCGTTTATGTTAACGTGAGCTGGTAATGTAGTTACGTAATGGCATGCATNAGCAATATCTTCGCCTCTTAGTGGTTCATATCCTTTGTATNCGTTTGCCGCAGCATCTTCATCTTTGAGTCGTACTATAGAGAACTCTGTTTCAACGAGTCCTGGTGCAATTTGTGTTACTTTAATGCCATGTTCCAAAAGGTCTATTCGCATTCCTTTTGTAAGTGCATCAACAGCATGTTTACTCGCGCAATAAACATTTCCTTTTGGGTAAACTTCCTTCCCGGCTATTGATCCAATATTGATAATATGACCATTTTTATTTTCGATCATTATTGATGCAACTGCTTTAGTAATGAAAAGTAAACCTTTGATGTTTGTGTCGATCATTTGTTCCCAATCATCGACACAACCATCTTGGATAAAATCAAGTCCGGCTGCAAGGCCGGCATTATTGATCAGTATATCAATCTTTTTCCAGTTTTCTGGTAAAGATTCAATTGCCTCGTTTACAGATGCTCTTGTACGAATATCAAAACACAATGTTAACACATTAGTTGAATTGACAGATTCAAGATCTGATTTTAATTGATCAAGACGATCTTGTCGGCGACCAGTGATGATCAGATCATAATTGTGTTGAGCAAATTTTTCTGCACAAGCCTTTCCAATTCCGGAAGTTGCACCTGTAATTAAAGCAATTCTATTCATTGTTATCTAATTGGTAAGTCAAACGTGAAACCTGCTTTGATCCATCTTCCCGGCATAACTACATTACTAATGTCGAAATAGGATGCATCAAACAGATTTGAGGCTTCCAAATATACGTTCCAATTTTCAATTTCCCAACTCAACCGAGCGTCCAATAATACAAAAGGTTCATAGTTTTCTTCCAGTCCGCTAGCAAAGTTTAGGTAGCTTCCGGCACGATCCTGATAAGTCATATACCAGTTGAAATTCAGGTCCTTATAAATCTTGTGAGAAAGATTAAATGAGATCTTGTGTTTCAGATAATCAAGGGCATATCTAGAAATGTAATCGGCACTCGACTTAGTAACATCAATAAGTGCATAGCTTAATCTGATACGATTAATAGGGATATCCTTTTTAGCAAAGAATCTTGGGCTCAACATAAAGTTGAACTCCAATCCTTGTGTATTTAATTCAGTGATGTTTTTGCTTTCCCATTTAACTTCTTCAGTTAATCTTACCCAGTCGATGATGTTTTTACCATCGCGATAGAAATATACTGCTTCTGCAATAAAATCACTATCACCATATTTGAATCCGGCCTCATAAGAGATCGCTTCTTCGGGAAGGATGTCTGGGTTTCCAATATTTGTTGGTCCTACGTAATAAAGATCCGTGAAAGTGGGAATTCTAAAGGATTTATTCACGGAGGCGATCATACTAAATTCATCAGTAAAACGATAACTAAGATCTACACCAGGAAATAATTGCCAATCATATACCGAATGATAGTTGGCCATGATTCCACCTGTAATGCTAAAGTTTTTGGTATAATAAGCATGCTCAAAAAAGAAAGAAACATTATCACGACTATCACTCTTTGTGTAATAAATGTCTGTAGTTCCTCCTACTAATACTTGCTGATCAAGTGCAAGGCCTAGAACATTACTTAGTACTTTTTCATTTCTGAAAGAAGCACCTACAGCAGATTTCCCGAACTCTGAATTGAATTCGATATTAGCCTGTAAACCCCAAACTTTTGTTAAGTGGTAGTTGTGAATTGAATACCATGATGCTGGATTTGTTCTGAATAATTCGAATCGATCATTATGCTCTTTATAGTAAGTAGAAAAATTATATCTCAGATCAGTTCCACCTTGCCAGTTCGCAGATATGAATCTGGTTTTGGTTTGTTCATATTGATTGGGATATTTAGGAGTGTAGAAGCTGTTAGCACCAAAGCTCTTATCCTGATAAGCAGCTTGTAAGCTTACTGAACCATTGTCCAGTTTATAAGTTCCGAAGTAATGTGCGTTGATGATTTGATAATCAGTGTTCTCAATATATCCATCGCTTCCTGATTTAGAAATCGACAGATTGTTGCTTATTGTTTCGTTCTCAATATTTGCGCCGAGTCCTAAATGGTAAAGATCATGTTCGCCACCACTAACTCTAAGCCTTGCGTTGTTCTTTTTGTCGGAACCGGTAATAATATTGATTGCACCACTAAAAGCATTCGGACCAAAAACTCTTGATGCCGGACCTTTTAGGATCTCAATTTGTTTAATATGATCTACATCAAATGGGAGATCACCATTATGATGACCAGTTTGTGGGTCATTGAATGGGATTCCATTGATCAGGATAAGTGTTTGATCAAAAGATCCACCACGAATACTGATGTCGGTCTGAACACCATGTGCTCCTCTTTGACGAATATCTACATTTACTGCGTATTCCAATAAGTCGGTAAGACTCTGGATTGGGGCTTGTTGGATTTCCTCCTGTGTAATCACTGTGATCACTCTTGCATTTTCAGCATAAACGGATGTTGTACGTTTTGCTGACACCTCAACCTCATTTATCCAAACAGTATCATTTACTGCAAATGATACGATAGGACAAACGAGTAATAACCATACGATTATTCTCTTCATCATTAAGAAATTAAAATAAATAATTACGTTCTAAAATTCTACACTTTGGATTTGATCCATTCTCTTGCATTCACGAATGCTTCGATCCAAGGTGTTAGTTCATCATTCTTGCGGTTTAGGGGATATTCTGCCCAATGCCTTGGCTTGAATGCGCGTTCAAGGTGAGGCATCATTACCAAGTGACGACCGTCAGCAGAACAAATTGCTGCAACGCCATAATCAGACCCATTCGGATTTGCCGGGTAATCTGTATACGTATATTTAGAGGTTATATGATATTTCTCTTCATCATATGGGAAACTGAATTTCCCTTCACCATGAGCTACATGGATACCAAGTCTGGTACCTGCCAATGATTGCAACATCACTGAATTGTTTTCAGGAATGTCAACACATAAGAAGTTCGCTTCGAACTTATGTGAGTCATTATGTAACATCTTAGGTTTTTCTGCATGTTCAGGAACAACAAGGTTTAACTCCATCATTACCTGACATCCATTACAAACACCTAAACTTAATGTATCTTCACGTTTGTAGAAGTTCTCCAGTGCTGCTTTTGCTTTTGGATTATAAAGGAAAGCACCTGCCCATCCTTTAGCTGAACCTAATACATCGGAATTTGAGAACCCACCAACGAAAACGATCAGGTTGATATCTTCAAGTGTCTCACGACCAGCAATAAGATCGGTCATGTGAACATCTTTCACATCAAATCCTGCGAGGTAAAGCATATAGGCCATCTCACGATCACCATTCACACCTTTCTCACGGATGATTGCTGCACGTGTTCCGGTCTTTTCACGACGATTGAAGTCGATTCTGTATTGCTCGGCTTTTCCAGTGAAGTTCTCAGGGAATTTAAAGTTTAAGCTTTGTTTTTTATAGTTATTGAATCTTTCAAGTGCAAGCTCTTCACCACTTTGTATTTTGTCGAATAAGTATGAAGTCTTGAACCAAAGATCTCTTAAGTCGTCAATATTAAGATCTAAGTTTGCTGAAGAGTGATTTAATGTAAACTCACGTTTTAGATTAACATCAGCAATTGTTTCAAATTTAATACCGGCTTTTTCTAAGATTGATAGTGCATCGCTATCATTTGCGATTTGTACTAGAATGCCAGGATTTTCACTGAAAAGAACTTTAATGATATCATCATTGTTGATCGCACTAAGATCAATATTCAATCCTAAGTCATTTCTTCCGAAACACATCTCAAGAAGAGCAGTGATCATACCACCTGCAGAAATATCATGACCAGCAAGGATCAGATCTTTTCTGATAAGTGATTGAATCGTCTCAAAAGCTTTCCCGAAGTAATTTACATCTTTTACAGTAGGAGTGTTAGCACCTAAGAAGTTTCTGATCTGAGCGAAACTACTTCCACCTAAGTTATACTCATCAGAAGAGAAATCGATATAAACTAGTTTTGAGTTAGCATCAGGAACAAGAACCGGTCTGGTGGTTTGTCTGATGTTCTCAACTTCACCTACAGATGAAATGATTACTGTACCCGGAGCATAAACAACATCATCTTTATATTTCTGGGTCATTGATAATGAATCTTTACCCGTTGGAATGTTGATTCCTAGATCACAAGCGAAGTCACTAACTGCTTCAACCGCAGAATATAACCTTGAGTTTTCACCTTCATTCTTCGCAGGCCACATCCAGTTGGCACTCAATGAAATTCCTTTAAGTCCGTCTGCGATAGGTGCCCAGATAATATTGGTCAATGCTTCAGCAATTGAAAGAATAGAACCATTTTCAGGCTGAACCATTGCGGCAACTGGGGCATGTCCCATTGCTGTTGCAATACCTTTCTCGCCTTGATAATCGATGGCAACAACACCTAAGTTGTTAAGTGGTAATTGCACTTCACCGGCACATTGCTGAAGAGCGATCTTACCTGTAACTGAACGGTCAACTTTGTTTGTTAACCAATCTTTACAAGCAACAGCTTCGATCTGTAATACGTCTTCAATATATTTTTGAAGATCATTTTTATTATAATCAACAGCTTTAAAATTGCTGTCGGTTTTGTCATCTTTTAAAATTGTCTTTGGAGCTTTTCCAAATAAATATTCAAGGTCGAGATCAATTGGGTTTTTCTCTTTTCCTTTGAATACAAAATGTTTGTCACCACGAGCTTTACCTACTTTATAGATTGGAGCACGTTCTCTTTCTGAGATCTTTTCGAGAAGATCGTAATCTTCATCCTTGATCACTAATCCCATTCTCTCCTGAGACTCATTACCTACGATCTCTTTATCTGAAAGTGTCGGATCACCAACAGGAAGTTTGTCAACTTCAATTGTTCCACCTGTTTCTTCAACCAGTTCTGATAAACTGTTCAAATGGCCACCTGCACCATGATCATGTATAGAGATTATGCTGTTGTTGTCTGATTCAACCAATCCGCGGATCGCGTTCAATGTTCTCTTTTGCATTTCAGGATTTGCACGCTGAACTGCATTTAGCTCGATAGAGTTGTCGAATTCTCCGGTAGCAACCGAAGAAACAGCTCCACCACCCATTCCGATTCTGTAGTTATCACCACCAAGAACAACGATCGCATCTCCTTCTTCAGGTGTGTCTTTTAAACTATCGGATTTTACTCCGAAGCCAATACCACCGGCAAGCATGATCACCTTATCGAATCCGAATTTCTTATCATTTTCGAAGTGCTCAAAAGTTAATAGACTACCGTTGATAAGTGGTTGTCCGAATTTATTTCCGAAATCACTTGCTCCATTAGAAGCTTTGATCAAAATCTCTTCAGGAGTTTGATATAACCATGGTCTTTCGTTTGTAGCTTGTTCCCAATTTCTGTCTTTTTCAAGACGTGGGTATGAAGTCATGTAAACTGCTGTTCCTGCAATTGGTAAACTACCTTTACCACCTGCCATACGGTCTCTGATCTCTCCACCTGTTCCGGTTGCAGCACCATTGAATGGCTCAACCGTAGTAGGGAAGTTGTGAGTTTCAGCTTTTAATGAAATTACCGTATCAATATCTTTTACTTTGAAGAAATCAGCTTTGTCTTGTGTTTCAGGGGCAAATTGTTCAGCTTTTGGTCCAAGGATGAAAGCAACATTATCCTTATATGCTGAAACAAGTCTGTTAGGATTTACTTTTGAAGTCTTTTTGATCAGTGCAAAGAGTGTATCTTTTTTCTCAACTCCATTAATGATGAAAGTTCCATTAAAGATCTTATGGCGACAGTGTTCAGAGTTCACTTGAGCGAAACCATATACTTCACTATCTGTTAATTTTCGGCCAACTTTTTCACTAACCTCTTTCAAATATGCAACTTCATCTTCACTTAAAGCTAAACCTTCAGCTTCATTATATTTTTCGATATCATCGATCTCGATGATCGGATCCGGTTGTTTTACGATCGTAAAGATCTCCTGATCCAGATTTTGATATAGGTTTTGAAGCATAGGATCGTATGGAGATTTTTCATCTGCCATATGGAATTCTTCGATTCTTTCGATTCCTTCTATGCCCATATTTTGAGTGATCTCAACTGCATTTGTACTCCATGGAGTGATCATTTCCTTTCTTGGTCCAATGAAGTATCCTTCGATCGATTCCTGTTGGATCTGATTCGCTTCCCCAAAGAGCCAGCTGAGTTTGTCAAGATTTTCTTTTGATAATGAGGTATTTGCATCTACTGCAAAGATGAGATCTGTGTTGCCCTGAAAATAAAGTATCATCCTTAAAAAATTTGCGTCTTTCAACGGTTTAATTTCGCTGCAAAGATAAATAATGCCTATGAGAAAAATGGCTTAAAAATGAAAATTTGATGATTATTTTTTGGATGTGGAAATATAGATATCTGCCTATGTTACATCTTCTCTGGAAACACCATAAGGCTGATGAGGATCAATTGTTCCTTTTGGTTCAATGTGAACGATGATATCATAAACATTCTCGATCTTTTTCTTGATGGCATCTTCCACATTATGCGCTATAATGTGTGAGTCATGAACACTCATATTTCCATCAACTTCGATATCAATTGCAATCAGATACGCACCACTGATCTGTCGTACTCTAACTCGATGTGGATTTGAGACTCCTTCAACCTGTTTGGTAGCTTCAAAGATCTTAGCATAAACACCGGTGTCTTCAACGCCATCCATAAGTTCTAGGTTGGATTGTAAGAAGATCTTAAATGCAACATACATGATCCATCCACTAACCGCAAATGCAGTAATGATATCCAGAATCGGCATTTCAAAAATGAATGTGAAAATCAATCCAACTAAAACTGATAATGAGATGATCACATCATTCTGCATATTTCTAGCATTGGCAACTAACATGCTGGAATTCACTTTCTTTCCTACTTTGAATTGATATAAAGCGAGTCCTAATTTCCCAATGATAGAGATCACAGTTACATAAATTGCTAACTCACTTGGCATGCTTCGAGCTTCATTCTCAATCAAATTCGAGAATGTAGATATCGCTAATTGGGCACCTGCAAAGAAGATAATGAATGATAAAGCTTTGGAAGCTATCGTATCAGCTTTCTCATATCCGTAAGGGAACTTTTTATTTGGTGGTTTTGAAAGGATTCTTGCTGTAATAAGTGTGATAATTGAAGTCACAATATCACTAGCTGAATCTATTCCATCAGCAATAACGGCCAAACTTCCGGAGATCAATCCTAAGATGATCTTTAGCAAAGAAAGTATCGCATTCCCAATGATGCTTACCCAGGAAGCTTTCTTGATCGCCTGTTGTTTTTGATTGAGATTCATAGAGCAAAAATAAAAAAAAGGCTCCGAATGGAGCCTCTTAAAAATATTTTAATGATTGATTATGAAGCCAGGAAACGTTCTGCCTCAATTGCAGCCATACATCCTGTTCCGGCAGCAGTAACTGCTTGACGGTAGATGTGATCCTGAACATCACCACATGCAAATACACCTTCAACGCTTGTTTTTGTAGAGTCCGGTGCAGTGATGAGATATCCTGTATCTTCCATATCCAATTTCCCTTTGAAAAGATCTGTATTTGGATTGTGACCAATAGCAACGAAGAAACCATCAACAGTTAATTCTTTTTGTTCACCAGTTTTTACATTCTCGATGATAGCACCAGTTACAGCTTTTGAAAAACCTTCAGTTTTCCCTAAAATTTCTTTAGTTGTATGATCCCAAATGATCTCAATATTTGGTGTTTCAAAAACTTTCTTTTGCATTGCTTTCGATGCACGTAATTCATCTCTTCTGTGAATTAAATAAACTTTATTACAAAGCTTAGCAAGGTAAGTTGCCTCTTCAGCAGCAGTGTCACCACCACCAACGATCGCAACATCTTTTCCTTTATAGAAGAAACCATCACATGTAGCACATGCAGAAACTCCATAACCATTATATTCTGCTTCAGACTCAATACCTAGCCATTTTGCACTTGCACCCGTAGCTATGATCACAGTGTCTGCAACGATTGTTTTTCCATCATCTGCAGTTGCTTTGAAAGGTCTCTCAGAAAGATCTACATCCGTGATCATACCAAAACGGATATCACCTGCAAATCTTGCAGCTTGCTTCTTGAATTCTTCCATCATTTCCGGACCTTGAGTTCCCTCAGGATAACCAGGAAAGTTTTCAACCTCAGTAGTAGTAGTTAGCTGACCACCAGGTTGTAGTCCTTCGTATACTAATGGTTGTAGGTCGGCACGGCCTGCATAAATTGCAGCAGTATATCCAGCAGGTCCTGAACCAATGATCAGGCACTTAGTAGTTTCAATGTTTTCACTCATAATATGTGTATGTATGTTTTGTTTTCTTACTCGAAAATTATGCCAATACGATATTGGCCATTTTTGGCAAAATTAGGAATAAATTTAACGTCAGGAAATGACAAATTGACGTATCGAGCTTTCTAGATGTTAATTTTTTGTTATTGGGAGTGTAAACTTGAATTTACTTCCAATACCTTGTTCAGATTCAACCCAGATCTTTCCTCCATTTTTCTCAACAAATTCTTTACATAAAATAAGTCCTAAACCGGTTCCTGTTTCACTATTAGTACCATTTGTAGAGAAGTTGATATCTATCCTGAAAAGTTTATGGATATCTTCTTTTCTGATCCCGACACCATTATCTTCAACCGTAAGTTCAATTTCATTATCATTAACACTACTATAGAGTTTAACCTCACCACCCGAAAGTGTGTATTTAAGTGAATTTGATAATAAGTTACGGATAACGGTAGTGATCATATTCCCATCAGCGTAAGCTTTAGCATTTTTAGGAACAAGATTCTGTAGACTGATCTTTTTATTGAGAGCCGCATTCTCCAGAAGTGCAAAAGTATCTTTTGATATTTGATCCAGCTTAATGGTATCAGGATTCCATTTGATGCTTCCGGTTTGTGATCTTGACCACTCAAGTAAGTTTTGCAGAAGTTTATAAGCATTTTCTGACGCATCACTCATGGTTTGGATCAGGTCAAGTTTCTCTTCATCATTATAATCATCAAAACTATCTATCAATAAACTAGAAAATCCCATCAGGGCATTAAATGGATTTTTTAGATCATGTGCGATAATTGAGAAGAATTTATCTTTAGTAGCATTGAGCTCCGAAAGCTGTTGAGTTCTTTGCTTTACTTTATCTTCCAGACTTGCATTAAGTTCGGTAAGTTCTTTATTCTTTTGTTCGATCTCTCTGGCACTGTAGAAGCTCTTGATCGCTTCTTTTACTGTTAGGATCAAGTCATCCTGATCCCATGGTTTTGCGATATATCTGTACAGATTTGCAAAGTTGATCGCTCTTGTAACACCTTCCAGATTAGCTTGTCCTGTAAGAAGAATAGTTAATGTTTCAGGAGAGATTTTATGGATCTTTTCCAAAAGTTCATCACCTTTCATTCCCGGCATGATATAATCGACAATCACCACAGGAATATCAATGCCATCTTCAATTAATTCTTCGCAGAATTCTACAGCATCAGCACCTTCCTCCGAAGTTTCGATCTGATATGATACACTGAATTCATTGTCTAATTGATCTTTTAGAGCATCCAGAATAATAAATTCATCATCAACACTTAAGATTACTGGTTTTGGCATATCTTATAGTTTTTTTAGTCCTTCTTTGATAGTCGAGATCAGCTCATCTTCTTTCCAAGGTTTAAACAAACAAGCATGTAGATCTGCATTCTCTTTAGCGTTAGTAATGGCATCTTCTGAAGCTTGTCCGGTAAGCATGACTTTAACGATGCCTGGGAATTTCTTATGTACCTCTATAAGGAATTCGTCACCTTTAATACCCGGCATTAGCCAATCAGAAACGATGATCAGAACTTCCGTATTATCTTCAACAAGCTCTTCGATAACTTCAAGTCCTTCTTCAGCGTTCTCGGCTGTTTCATAAATAAAATCATTGCCAAGTTTATTTTGGATCTGTTCTTTTAAGCTATCCAGGATGATGCTTTCATCATCAACACATAAAATTGCCTTTTTTCCCATAGTTTAATTTCTTATTAAAAATACAAATAATCTTTAGTTAAGTGGTAATGAAATCATGAAAGTGGTTCCAACTCCGGTTTCAGACTCAAAATCAATTTTTCCACCATGTTTATCAATGATCTTTTTAACGATATCAAGCCCCAGTCCACTACCTTCACCAGCAACTTTCGTGGTAAAGAATGGTTCGAAGATCTTTTCATGGATCTCTTCAGGAATCCCACCTCCGGTATCTTTGATATGAATATGTACAAATTCTTTATCGCTACTCGCTTTAATGCTTATTTCTCCCTTATTGTTCATTGCTTGAAGTGAATTGTGAAGAAGATTTGTCCATACCTGATTTAATTCATCGGCATAACATGGAACCATAGGAAGTTGTTCATAATCTTTTACAATCTCAACACCCTGTTTGATCTGGTTATGATATAATGTTAAAACCGTATCTAATCCATCCAGAATGTCTGCCGGGGCCTTTTCACTTATGTGATCACGGTGAGCAAACTTCTTGAGTGCAAATACAACTTTAGAAGCCTTTGTTACAGCTACTGAAATATTGTTTGTATTCTTCTTAATAGAGATGATATTTCGAGCATTTGTAAGTGTATTAAAAGCTTGTTCGGAACTGAGTAATGGAAGCAGTATTTCAAGATGCTCATGTAGGTTCATATAGATCAATGCTTCGCCAACTCGATCGGCTTGCGGGATCTCTGCAGCTTCAAGATCTTTGATCAATGCTCTCTTAATTTGTCTTTTCTCTTTCGAAGTAAGTTCAACAGGATCTTGCTCAACCAATTTGATGATGGTTGCAAACAATCTTAATTCTCCCGATGAGAATGATCTTACAAGTTGAGGTAAGGCAGAGATTGTAGTATCAATAGAGCTGGACATATTTCCAACAGAAGCGTTGATAGCACCTAAAGGAGTATTAATCTCATGGGCGATACCTGCGATCAAAGTTCCCAATGCTGCCATTTTTTCTGTTTGGATCAATTGTGATTGGGTTTCTTTAAGATGCCCTAAGGTAGCTGTAAGCTCTTCCTTTTGTTCGCTTAACTCTTCATTCTTAACTTTTAACTCTTCGGAAGCTCGTTTACGTTCGATACTACGAACAACTTGATGAGATAACATTTCTAAAACATTCAGATCATCTTCAGTGTAAGCTTTAGCATCTTCATAATTTTGAACAACTATGGCACCTGTCGACTCGCTATTAGAGATCAATGGTACGCCTAACCATATTTTGGAAGGTGTTCCTACCATTTCAATTTCTCCTGCTTTCTCAAGCTCAGCTATCTTATCTGCTTTCGCAAATAATGGACTTTGAGTCTTTATAACGTAACCAGTCATTGTTCCCTTGGCAGGAGCAGTAATTAGTTCATCTTTTTCATCTGCCAGATATGGGATTGAGATCATATCTGATTTCTTATCATAAAGTGCAATGAAATAGTTTTTAGTGTCGATCACTTTACCTAGCTCATCTTTAATTGTCTTGATAAGGTTTTCCAGACTATCACTTTCAGCTACAGCATTTGAAATATTACTGATGATCTTCTGGATCTGCATTCGTTTTTTACGATCAGAAATATCTTCAAAGCTTTCGATGCCTCCAATTGGATCTCCATCAGCATTTCGAAGAATATCAACATTCTTCAATACAGTTATGATGCCACCGTCTTTGGATTTGATCTCACATTCCTTTTGTGAAATTGGTTTAGGAATGTCATCATCATAGAGTCCGCATTCATCTTTACAAGGGCTCAAAGAGAACTCATGACATGACTTTCCAATTACATCTTCCTCTGTCCAGCCGGTAATTTCTTCTGCTTTTTTATTCCAGCTTGTCACATTTTGCTCTTTATCAACAGTGAAAACGGCACTTGGGATAACAGATAAGATTAGTTCAGCATATTCTTTTTCTTCTTTTAATGTATCTGATGCCTTTTTACGCTCAATTGATCGTGTGATCTGATGAGAAACAAGTTCTAGAGTTTCCAGATCGGTATTATCATAGGCTTTAACATCTTCATAGCTCTGAACAGCGATTACACCGATAACTTCATTTTCCAGGATCAATGGAACACCTAACCAGATCTTTGATCGTGTTCCTACAAACTCAATTTTACCTTCTTCAACCATTTGCTCCTGAAGTTGGTCAGTAGCCATCAATGCCTTTTTTGAGTTGATCACATATCCAGTCATTGTTTTACCAATAGGGAATGATTGGATCTCATCGAATTGATCAGCTAAAAACGGTAAGGAGCAGGTTTGAGTTTCTTTGTCGTAGATCGCTACATAGAAATTTTTAGTATCAATTAGTTTTGCCAATTGTTCCTGAATAATTACCATGA
>PARP01000033.1 GCA_002711565.1 Bacteroidota bacterium | reverse complement strand
CTTGATCCAATGCATAAACAACACTTTATGTTGCATTATAATTTTCCACCTTACTCTGTAGGAGAGGTAGGAAGAGTAGGAGCAACTGGTAGAAGAGAAATTGGTCATGGAAAACTAGCATGGCGTGCGGTTCATCCAATGTTACCAAAAAAAGAGGATTTCCCATACACACTAAGATTAGTATCTGAGATAACTGAATCCAATGGTTCTAGTTCTATGGCTACAGTATGTGGCTCATCCCTTGCTTTGATGGCAGCGGGTGTGCCAATTAAAAAACATATTGGTGGTATAGCGATGGGTCTAATCAAAGAGGGCGAGGACTTTGTAGTGCTTAGCGATATCTTAGGTGATGAAGATCACTTAGGTGATATGGACTTCAAAGTAACAGGTACTGTTGATGGTATCACTGCATGTCAGATGGATATTAAAGTTGATGGTTTATCTTATCAAGTTCTTGAAGAAGCACTTGAGCAAGCACGTAAAGGCCGTTTACATATTCTTGAAGAAATGGCGAAGACTATGTCTGAACCAAGAGAAGATTATAAAGAACATGTACCAAGAATTGAGAAGATCATCATCTCTAAAGAATTCATTGGCGCAGTTATCGGACCTGGTGGTAAGATCATCCAGGAATTACAAGAATCGACTAACACGACTATCGTTATCGAAGAGGTCGACAATATGGGCGTGATAGATATCGTTTCTAACAATAAAGAAGATCTTGAAGCAGCTAAAGCTAGAATCAATGCAATCGTTGCAGTTCCTGAAGTAGGTGAAGTATATAAAGGTAAAGTTAAAAACCTAGCTGCTTTTGGAGCATTTATCGAGATCCTTCCAGGTAAAGATGGATTATTACACATCTCTGAGATCGACTGGAAACGTATCAACGATGTTGAAACTGTATTAAAAGTTGGTGATGAAGTAGAAGTTAAATTGATTGGAATCGACAGTAAAACAGGCAAATTGAAACTTTCAAGAAAAGTTTTACTTCCTCGTCCTCCAAAAAAGTAATTTTTATTGAAACAAAAACTCACTTCAATCGTAAAAAAACGCACGTTCATTCAGTAAAATTTAAGATAGGAAAGAAAAATGAGGCAGCTAAAGATTACTAAACAGGTTACGAATCGTGAAACCGCATCCCTTGATAAATACTTACAGGAAATTGGTAAAGTTGAGTTGATTACGGCAGACGAAGAAGTAGCCCTAGCCCAACGTATTAAACAGGGTGACCGTTTAGCACTGGAAAAACTAACAAAAGCTAATTTACGTTTCGTTGTATCTGTATCTAAACAATACCAGAACCAAGGTTTAAGTCTTCCTGATTTGATCAATGAAGGAAACTTAGGTCTGATCAAGGCAGCTCAAAGATTTGATGAAACTCGTGGTTTCAAATTCATCTCTTATGCTGTATGGTGGATACGTCAATCTATTCTTCAGGCTCTTGCCGAACAATCTCGTATTGTTAGGTTACCTTTAAATAAGATCGGTGCGATCAATAAGATCAATAAAGCCTATGCTAAACTCGAACAAGAGTACGAGCGTGAGCCAAATCATGATGAGATCGCTGACTTATTAGAATGTTCAGAAACTGAAGTAAAAGAATCTATCAAGAATTCAGGTCGTCATGTATCAATGGATGCTCCATTAGTACAGGATGAAGATAATAATATGTATGATGTTCTTCGTAATGATGAAGGGATCACTCCTGAAACTGAATTATTATATGATTCTTTAAGAAAAGAGATCGACAGAGCTGTTTCAACCCTTACTCCTAGAGAAGCTGATGTTGTGAAATTATATTTTGGTCTTAACGGAGGTCATCCTATGACTCTCGAAGAGATCGGTGAGAAATTTGATCTTACACGTGAACGTGTACGCCAGATCAAAGAGAAAGCGATCAGAAGACTGAAACATACGTCTAGAAGCAAAATACTAAAAACCTATTTAGGATAATATACAAGCGCTCATCACTGAGCGCTTTTTTTTATATCTTTAAAATCTAAAAGTTTAATTATGAGCCATTTAATAGCACCTTCTTTACTCTCAGCAGACTTTGCAAACCTCATCAGCGACATTGAAATGTTAAATAAAAGTGAAGCTGATTGGTTTCATATTGATGTAATGGATGGTGTGTTTGTTCCAAATATTTCATTCGGCCAACCGGTTATCAAACATATTAAAAAACATGCCAAGAAACCTTTGGATGTACACCTTATGATCGTTGATCCGGATCGCTATTTTGCAGACTTCAAAAATGTGGGAGCAGATATTTTAACAGTACATTATGAAGCATGCACACATTTGCATCGTTCTGTGCAAGCGATTAAAGCTCTTGGCATGAAAGCCGGTGTTGTACTTAACCCACACACCAATATCAACGTATTGGAAGACATGATCACCGAATTGGATATGGTATTACTTATGTCGGTAAATCCAGGCTTTGGTGGTCAGAAATTCATTGAAAATACGTACAGTAAGATAGCCGGACTAAAAAACCTCATCCTTCAGAAGAATGCAAACACACTTATAGAAGTTGATGGTGGTGTTACACTTGATAATGCTCCTAAACTTGTAGAATGTGGTGCTGATGTGCTGGTTGCCGGAAATACAGTTTTTGGTTCATCTAACCCTACAGAAACCATCAGCTCTTTAAAACATTTCTAATTAAAGAATTGTTCGAACATTTTTCTTTACTCTTTTGTATCTTTAAGGAAAGCGCTTCCTATGGAGTTACAAAAAACCGTTATCGTTGCTTCGGATGGTACTGGACGAACAGCCCAGCAAGCACTTGATGCTGCACTCACTCAATTTCCTGATTTTCAAATCAATCCAATTATCAAATCAGGCATACGTACCAAAATCGATGCAGAAAAAGTAGTTCAGGAAGCCATCAAACATGACGCTTTTATTCTACACACTATAGTTACAGATGAACTCAGAAATGAGTTGATCCGACTTGGTCGGGAACATAATATCGATACGATAGATCTGATGGGACCACTGCTCAGACGATTAAAATATCAATTCTCAAATATTGCACCTGTCCAGAAACCGGGATTATATCACAACTTAAATAAAGAATATTTTCGTAGGATTGACTCCATTCAATTTGCATTTAAACATGATGATGGATTGCGTGTGAATGAACTCAACAAAGCAGAGATCGTATTCCTTGGCGTATCACGTACATTCAAAACACCATTAAGTATTTACTTCGCTTATAAAGGCTGGTTTGTAGCCAATGTACCAATTATTCTTGGGATGGACCCTCCTAAAGAAATTTTCAATATTGATCCTAAAAAAGTTTTTTGTCTGACAACCAGTGCTCAGCGCCTTTCCACTTTGCGAAAATTCAGAGAAGATCATTTGGGTTTCAGAAGTGGCGACTATGCTCAGATCAAACATGTAAGAGATGAGATCCTATTTGCTGAATCCATCTATAAGCGGCAGCCAAACTGGAATATTATCAAGGTAACCAGCAAATCAGTTGAAGAGATCGCTTCAGAAATTTTAGCCATCCATAAGCATACATTATAGGTAATAAGCCAGCTCTCTTTACTGACATTTTGCTGTTCATAAGATATGAGCATGAACAAATAAAAACACTTTCATTTCGTTATATTTAGTAAACTAAAGATTAAATCAACTGATAATGAAAGTTATATAGTTTTTATCCCAATGAAATTATCGTAACTTTAAAGAAATATAAAGCAATGAATCTGGATATTCTAATCATTCACACTCCCAATACTGACCTCCCCGGGATCAAGAAAGAGCTACAAAAGATACATAAGAACATTGTTATTCAGCATATTGAAAAAACTGAACAGAATCTAAAAAATCCAGGTACAATTGAAGCAGATCTGATAATTATGGACTGCTCGGATGAAAAATGTCCTGATATAAAATCTGTTAAAGAACTCAATTCGAATCCTAGACTCAAAAATATCCCTCTTATTATTCTCATAGACTGTGCAGAAGACTGCTATTCTGAGATCGATCCAAAACCTGATGCGATCGTTTATAATGAAGATGCAAAAAGAGAATTGGTGAATCTGGTAAATGTAATGCTCCGATTGGAACATGCAGAGTCTAAGCTAGATGTTATAGAACGAAGATTGAGCACTCTATTTATGAATCTCCCTGGAATGGTTTATAGCTGCAAATTTGACAAGCATTGGACCATGACCTTCCTAAGTGATGGGTGCCTCGATGTTACAGGTTATGAGTGTAATGATTTACTGAACAATGCAAAGATCTCCTATAACTCTATAATACACGCTGATGATCGTAAAACCGTTAGAGAAATTGTAAAAAAAGCGCTAAAGGCTAAAGATGTATTTAATATCACTTATCGTATAAATTGCGCAGAAGGCAATGTTAAATGGGTCTGGGAACAAGGTCAAGGGCATTTCGACAGAAACGGCAATCTGGAATCACTTGAAGGATACATATCAGATATTACTACTTCGGTTATTGCACAAAACGCACTTAAGGAAAATGAAGAAAAATACCGCAAGCTAATTGATTTTTCACCCTCAGGCATCATCATTATTAATGACAATAGTGAACTCATTTTCACAAATCGAAAATTTGCCGAAATTACCGGATATACCAATAATGAAATTCTTGAATTGAAGTTCTTTGATCTGGTTCATGACGATAGCAAGGATACGGTGATTAAAAGATATCGTGATAGACAATTAGGGAAGAAAGTTCCCGTTGAATACACTTTAAAAATTGTTGCTAAAGACAAATCAGTTAAAGATCTTCTGATCAATGCTACCATCATTGATATAGACGAAGACATAAAACATACGCTGGTGCAATGTCAAGATATCACAAAGCAACTCCAAATACAAAATAGGGTAAAAGAGAATGAACGAAAATATGTTGATCTAGTAGAAAATTCTCTTGAAGGAATTTACGTGATTAAGGATAAAAAGGTAGTTTACTGCAACAACCACTTCGCAGAAATCTTTGGGTTTGCCCAAGCAAAGGAAATGATAGGAGTGAAAATCGAGAGTTTAATTCACCCTGATGATTTTCCTTTAGTAAAAGAAAAGATTCGATTAAGGGAGGAAGGAAAAGCGAAAAGTGCTCATTATGAATTCCGTGGAACTAAGATTGATGGGACTCCAATTATTCTCGAAACTTTAGGAGGAACTTCAATCTATAATGAACAAACCGTGATTCAAGGCGTTATGCGTGATGTAACGGACAAGAAGGCATCTGAGGACATGATCCGAAAACTTTCCAGAGCTGTTGAGCAGAGTCCTGTAACTATTGTAATCACAGATATCAAAGGTGATATAGAGTATGTTAACCCGAAATTCATAGAAAGTTCCGGTTTTACAAGTGAAGAAGTTATCGGCAAAAATGCAAACATTGTAAAATCAGGATATACATCTGATAATGAATACAAAAATCTTTGGAGAACGATCACTTCCGGAAAAGTCTGGCGTGGTGAGTTTTTGAATAAAAAGAAAAATGGTGAATATTTCTGGGAGCTTGCTTCAATTTCACCTATTAAGAACAAAAAAGGAGAGATCACTCACTTCATAGGATTCAAGGAAGATATCACTGAACGTAAAGAAATGGAGAAGGAAGTGATCAAAGCAAAAGAAAGAGCTGAAGAGTCGGATAAGCTTAAAACTTCATTCCTTGCAAATATGTCGCATGAGATCAGAACTCCAATGAATGCGATCATGGGATTCTCAAGTCTGTTGTCTGATGACAGCTTAACAAGCGAAGAACGGGTAGAATTTGTTGACTTAATTAACAGTAACAGCAAGAACCTCCTTACACTCATTGACGACATCATCGATATTGCAAAGATAGAAGCTGGTCAGCTTAAGATCCTCAAGAAAGACTTCAATATTAATGAAGTCCTTAAAGAAATTTGCATGACCTATCAAAAGGTTAAAAGCAAAGAGAGCAAAGAACATTTGGAACTACTATTCGATGTAGAAAACTCATCTGATCTCGACTTAATACATACAGATGCTCACAGGCTTCGACAAGTTATTGCAAATCTTGTTGGAAATGCCATAAAGTACACCATAAGTGGCAGTATAAAGTTTGGTTATAAATTGATCTCCGATATAAACAGTGATCAGTCGGAACAAAAGATCCAATTTTTTGTTAAGGATACGGGAATTGGGATTCCTCCTGAGAAGATCAAAGTGATCTTTGAACGATTCAGGCAAGCGGATGATTCTCATACAAGGATTTTCGGAGGTACCGGATTAGGACTTGCCATTTCTCAGAATATTGCAAAACTTCTGGGTGGAGACATTCAAGTAGTTTCAAAAGTTGATAAAGGATCTGTTTTTTATCTAACCATACCTTATGAGAAACCTAAAAAGGTTAAACAAGAATCATTTAAGTCAATTGAGAAAAAACAACAATTGGACTGGAGCAATAAAACCGTATTGATCGCAGAGGATGTTGACTCAAATTACCACTTGATCAGCACACTACTGAAGCGTACTAAAATAAATATGATCTGGGCTAAGAATGGACAAAAGGCTATCGAAGAGTATGATAAATCTGATAAGATAGACATCATATTGATGGATATGCAAATGCCTGTTTTGAACGGCTATGAAGCCACAAGAAGTATAAAGAGCCTGAACTCCGAGATCCCGATCATAGCAGTAACAGCATTCGCTTTGGAAGGCGACAAAGAAAAAATAATGGATGCAGGATGTGACGACTATATTTCAAAACCGATAAAGTCTGAAGTATTGATCTCGTTAATGAATTCGTATCTCAAGTAGCATAACTTATGGAAGATCAATTAAACGTACTTGTATTAGAACCATTGAATGATGATTTTAAGATCATAGAGGAAGAGTTGTTAGAAACAAAACTTAACTTGAAAATCATCCATATTACAACAAAAGAAGAATTTCTGAACAAGCTTGACACCATCAAAGCAGACCTAATAGTCTCAAATTATAATATTGAAAACTATGATGGTAAACAAGCTTTAATAGATTCGAAAAATAAGTTCCCTCAAGCGCCTTTTATATTTGTCACAAGCTCCATCAATGAAGAAATTGCTGTAGATTGTATTAAATCAGGTGCTGCAGATTATGTTACTAAAGAGCACATTTCGAGATTAAGTTATGCAATAATCAGTGCACTAAAACAAAACCTTATTGTTCAGGAGAAGTCTTTTGCTGAACGAACACTTATTGAAAGTGAAGAAAGGTATCGTAGTATTTTTGAGAAATCTGCAGATCCACTATTACTTATTGAAAATTATCACTTTATTGATTGTAATGAAGCCACTTTAAATTTCCTTGGGTATAAGAATAAAGCAGAGCTCTTCAACTGTCATCCTGCCGAATTATCTCCTGAAAATCAACCTGATGGCCAAAATTCCNTAAAAAAGGCAATTGACATGATGGATGTCGCAATCGAAAAAGGAAATAATAGATTTGAATGGATCCACAAAACCAAACAAGGCAAAGAGATCTGGGTAGATGTTTCGCTCACATGTATCAAAGAAGGTGAAAATCACAGAATTTTCACACTTTGGAAAGATATTACTGAACGAAAGGTGGCACAACTTACACAGGAAGTAATTTATAATATCTCAGATGCCTCTGAAAACCTTACAAGTTTGGAAGAGCTGTTTGATAAAGTGCATCTCGAATTTGGAAGGATAGTTGAGAATAAGAACTTCTATATCGCTCTTTATAATGAGGAGAATGATTCATATACGTTCCCTTTCTATAAAGATGAACATGATTATATCCAACCTGATCTTGAATTAAATCTTGAAAGCACTTTAACAAATTATGTACGCCAGGAAGGTAAAGCAATAAGAGTTACTATTGAAATTGAAAATGAATTAAAGAAAACCCGGAAAGTAGCAATGAAAGGAAAGCATTCTCCAGTTTGGATCGGTGCTCCTTTAATTGATACAATTTATAATAAAGTGATCGGTGTGGTTGCAATTCAGAACTATGAAGATGAGTCAGCGCTTACTGAAAAAGACAAACTACTTCTTGAGTTTGTTGCCTTAAGTATAGGGAAGGTTATCTCCCGTAAGAAAACCGAGATCTTTATTAAAGACAGCGAGGAACAGTTTAGATCATTAGCTCAAACAGCTGCTGATGCTATTATCATGATCGATAATGAAGGCAAGATCACTTTCTGGAATGAAGCTGCCAGTAGGATCTTTCAATATGTAGAAGAAGAAGCTTTAAACAAAGTTTTGCATGATCTGATCGTACCAACTCAATACCAAAAGAAAGCACTCCCTGCTTTTGACATGTTTAGAGAAACAGGTGAAGGAGAGATCATTGGTAAAACAATTGAGATGACTGGTAAGCGAAAAGATGGTGAGATCTTCCCATTGGAATTATCCTTGTCGAGAGTAAAGAAACAGGATAAGTGGTATGCAACCGGTATTATTCGAGACATCACTGAACGTAAGATCGTTGAGTTGGAGATCAAGAGAGTTAAAGAAAAAGCAGTTGAATCGGATCGATTAAAGACAGCTTTCCTTGCGAACATGTCTCATGAGATCAGAACACCAATGAATGCCATACTAGGATTTTCTGAACTTTTAGGATTAGCCGATATCTCAGACGAAGAACGAAATGAGTTTATTGAACTTATTCAAACCAATAGTAATAATCTTCTGAATCTTATCAATGATATCATCGATATCGCGAAGATCGAAGCGAAGCAATTACAGATCTCAGATACCGACTTCTCGATCAATGATATGTTGAGCGATATTTTAAGAACCTATAATGAGATCAAGAATAAACAAGACAAATCTCATATTGACCTTACGCTAAGTTTACCTGACGGCAGTAAGAATCTGGAGATAATTACTGATAAATACCGATTGAATCAGGTTATTTCAAATCTTATTGGAAATGCCATAAAATATACTGAAGAGGGATCCATTAATTTCGGATACAATATCAATGCAGGGCCAGATAATTCGGAATCTATACAATTCTTTATTTCAGATACCGGAATTGGTATTCCGATCGATAAATTAAATGTGATCTTTGATCGATTCCGACAGGCAGATGATTCACACACCAGATTATATGGAGGTACCGGATTAGGTTTAACGATCTCTCAAAACATTGCCGAACTTCTAGGTGGTAAGATCACTGTTGAATCTGTTGACGGAGAAGGCTCAACATTCTTCTTCACTATCCCATTGATCAGAACCCAACGATCAGTCCTTGAGAATAAACCAAAACAATCAGGAGATATCATTGACCTGAGCGATAAAACAATTCTCGTTGTTGAAGATGTTGAATCGAATTTCCAATTACTTTCAACTTATCTGAAAAGAACAAATGTTAAGATCATTTGGGCAATGAATGGCAAGGAAGCTGTAAATATCATGGAATCCAATAACGAAATCGATCTTATCTTGATGGATATGCAAATGCCAGTCATGAATGGTTATGAAGCTACTAAGATCATCAAGAAAAAGCATCCGAAGATCCCAATTATTGCTGAAACTGCCTTTGCTCTTGCCGGCGATCGCGAGAAAATACTGAATGCAGGCTGCGACGACTATGTTTCTAAACCAATTAATGCCAAAGAACTTTATAAAAAGATCAACACCTTTTTATTCGGATCTTAAGCATGATTTAAATCATTAGTAGGGATTAATAGTTTGCTCACTTCACTATTTTTTTAAATTTGCTTTTCAATAAATAATTATAAAATGAAAAATGTATTGCAAGGATTAAAACCGGAAAGATTATGGTTTTATTTCAGTGAGATTTTAGAGATACCAAGACCTTCCAAAAAGGAAGAAAAAATTATAAAATACCTTCTCGATTTTGGGAAGAGCCAAGGACTTGAAACTGTTCAGGATAAGATCGGAAATGTGATCATCAGAAAAGATGCAACAGCTGGAAAAGAGAATTCTAAATCTGTTGTTCTTCAGAGTCATATCGATATGGTTTGTGAAAAAAACAATGATACCGTTTTTGATTTTGATAATGATGCTATAATTCCAAGAATTGATGGAGAATGGGTAAAAGCAACTGGAACAACTCTTGGAGCAGATGATGGAATCGGTATTGCTGCACAACTTGCAATCCTAGAAGCTAAAGATATTGAGCACGGACCTATCGAATGTTTATTTACGGTTGATGAAGAAACTGGTTTAACAGGTGCTTTTGAACTTGACCCTGAGATCCTAAAGAGCCGAACGCTTTTAAACTTAGATTCAGAAGATGAAGGACAACTTTTCATCGGTTGTGCCGGAGGAAAAGACACCATCATCGAAATGTCTTATAAAAAATCTCCGGTTCCTGAGAACCACACAGCTTTCAAGATCGTTGTTAACGGATTAATGGGCGGTCATTCAGGTGATGAGATCCATAAAGGATTAGGAAATGCTAATAAACTATTGAACAGATTCTTGTTCGAGTGTAATAAGTTCGGTTTGAAATTATCATTCTTTGATGGCGGAAATCTTAGAAATGCAATTGCAAGAGAAGCATTCGCAAATACGATCATTCCAAACGAAAGTGTGAAAGAATTCACTGAATTTGCTGATTCGTTCAAAAATGTTCTGAAATCAGAATTTCGTATTACAGACCCTGGAGTAAACTTCTTTATTGAAGAAATCGGACAACCTGACTTCATCTTAAGTGAAAAGTCTCAAAAACAATTGATCAGTTCTGTATATTCATGCCCTCACGGCGCAATCAGTTATTCTGCTGAGATCGAAAACTTTGTACAAACATCTACAAATCTTGCTTCTGTAAAAACTAAAGAAAATCATATTCTCATTACTACAAGTCAACGAAGTTCTGTAGAAACAGAAAAGGATGATATTGCGAATATGGTAGCAAACTGTTTTGCATTAACTGATTCAAAAATTTATCATACAGATGGTTATCCCGGTTGGCAACCAAATCCGGATTCAGAAGTTGTTGCAACAACTGTAAGATCATATAAAAAGCTGTTTGATCAAGACCCTGAAGTATTAGCAATTCATGCAGGTCTGGAATGTGGATTGATAGGAGATAAATATCCTGATATGGATATGATCTCATTTGGTCCAACAATTAAAGGAGCACACTCACCTGATGAGCGACTTCATATTGAAAGCACAATAAAATTCTGGGATCTCTTACTGGATATCCTTAAAAATATCTAAATAGAAAACGACTGCCTCGGCGGTCGTTTTTTTTATATCGCCACTCCAAAGCCAACTCTGTAAATAGGCTTGTCGGAGGCATTATTATACTTATCATTCAAGTTCCAAAGCACAGTAAAACTCATAAACATATTTGGCCCAACCCATTCTCTATAACCACCACCAACCAATAAATTGGTTTGATTGAATCTCTGAACATTACTACCTGCATTGATCTCCTTTAACGATAAGTATTCATACTCAGAATGCAGATAAAACATGTCTAGGAAATATAAACGACCAAATACTCTAGCTCCGTAAATATGATCTGTATAGTCAAGATTATTGATTGTAGTGCTATAATACTGATAACTTAAACCTGTTCCAATTGTAAAAAATGGAGTTACCCAAAACCCGATCATTGGGGAAACATCTATAATATCCTCTGTTCCGAATTGTAGTCCGAAGCTTCCTCCAACATAAACATTACTAGCCGGAGAATTGTATTGGGCATTAACTGATTGTGGCATTAAAAACAATACCATAATAAAAGCAAGCGTAAAAAATAATTTCTTTTTCATAAGTTGTATTGCATTTCTTTAAAGATACAACATACTGAGAAGATATGTATCTTTGAGAATAATTCGTTGAATCATGCTGATGAGTTCCTTCAGAAAAACACAAATACTATTCCTATTTGCAACTATCTTACTCTTTTCTTGTGAAAAGTTTGATCAGATCTCTGATGATCCAAATTTAAGCCTTAGTTTTTCAGTTGACACATTGATATTTGATACGGTATTCACGTCTGTAGGTTCAATCACTAAAAGGTTTACGGTTCATAACACACATTCAAAAGATTTAAAAATCTCAAACATTAAACTGAAAGGTGGAGAAGCATCCTCATATCGAATAAATATAGATGGAGAAGCTACAACGAATGTAGATGATGTAGTAATTTATTCTAAAGACAGTTTATATATATTCGCAAGAGTATTGATCGATCCAACAAATTCAAATGCTCCGATAATTATTGAAGATGAGATCCAATTCACAACGAATGGAAATGAACAAGAGATCAAATTACTGGCTTGGGGACAGGATGCTCATTTTATAATTGCGGATCAGAAAGCTAACGGTAAAGATTTTAAAAGTATTGCAGGCCCTAATGAAGACATTGAGTGGAACAATGACAAACCTTATGTGATCTATGGGTATGCAAAAGTTGAGAGTTCAGCCTCCTTGACAATTAAAGAAGGGACACAGATCCATTTTCATAATAATTCCGGGCTTTGGATCGCAGATGATGCAGAACTTAATATTGAAGGAGAACTAGGCTCAGAAGTAGTATTTCAGGGAGATCGCTTTGATCCTGATTATTCAGACATAACAAATCAATGGAATGAGATCATCATCGAAGGTGGAAACAGCACACATACCATCAATTATGCAATCATTAAAAATGGGAGATCGGGAATAATCTTGAATAATGAAGTTGGAAATTGCAATCTGGAAATATCAAATTCAATTGTTTCGAATATGAGTGAATATGGTATTCTTTGCAATAATTCAAATATTGAAGCTTATAATAACATTATATCCGATTGCGGGACATCCCTTCTAGAATCATCCGGAAACAATTCTATTACATTCATTCATTCTACTTTCGCAAACTATTGGCACCATTCCCTTAGAGAGCAAGAATCTATAATCATAAATGGAGACAACAATACAATTGCTGATGTATACTTTGGAAACAGTATAGTGGATGGAAGTATGAATGAAGAATTGAAGTTAAGTGATGATCTTAATTCATCTTCACAGATCATATTTAACTATACTAGTCTAAAAACCAGAAAAGAAGCTACTGACATACTTCTTTTTAATGAAGTGGTATTAAATCCTCAGGATCTGTTTAAAGAATTAAACATTTTAGTTTTACTTTTAAATGAAAATTCTTTAGTTGTTGATGCAGGGACAACAGATCTGTCCGATCATTTCCCTTATGACTTACTAAACAATGATCGCTCCATAGCTCCTGATCTTGGAGCCATTGAATACATTGCAGAATGAAATATGTCCACACAAATATTGTAGCAAAGGATTGGCGAAAACTCGCTCAGTTCTATATTGATGTATTTGAATGCGAACCCATCCTTCCTGAAAAAAACATCAGAGGTGAATGGTTTGAAAAGATCAGTAATATTAAAGATGTAGAATTAGAGGGAATTCATTTGCAACTTCCCGGTTATTCTAAGAATGGACCGACACTTGAAATCTTTCAATACAATCAGCAAATTAGAATTGAAAAAAAATTAAACCAATCAGGTTTTGCACACATCGCTTTTTCGACCTCTGAATTAAAAAAGACTTTAAAAATAGCGTTAGCACATGGTGCACAACAAGTTGGAGAAGTTGTAGAAAAAAGCTTCGAAAAACTTGGAAAAATCACGGCTGTTTACCTTAAAGATCCAGAAGGAAATATTATCGAATTACAGCATTGGGAATAACCATAACATCTCAAAATCGCTCCTACATACACCTGTTTAACAGCTACTTATAAAGCTCGATATTCTCTTAACATTAAATTAACATAAGAATAATAATTACTTAACTCCGATTCTTGTGCTGCCCGCGATGCTCTGAGTAACTTGCGCCAAAATTCAAACCTAATTTTTAGTATGGAAACAATTTACATTGCATTAGTAGGAGTTTTATTTCTTCTAGCCATCTCAGACCTTATCGTAGGTGTGAGTAATGATGCCGTAAACTTTTTAAATTCGGCCATTGGATCCAAGGCAGCTCCATTAAGAATCATTATGATCACAGCTGCTGTTGGTGTATTATTTGGTGCAACATTCTCAAGTGGAATNATGGAAGTTGCCCGTAAAGGGATTTTCCACCCTCAGGAATTCTACTTCTCTGAGATCATGATCATCTTCCTTGCAGTAATGATCACAGACGTTATCCTCTTGGACATGTTCAATACTTTCGGATTACCTACCTCAACCACCGTTTCAATCGTATTTGAGTTACTTGGTGCAGCGGTTGGTATTTCGATCATCAAACTTACAAACATGCCGGAAAAGGATCTTGGCGACTTCATTAACTCCGCTAAAGCCTTGGCCATTATATCAGGAATCTTACTGTCGGTAGTAGTTTCATTTACAGCCGGTGCAATTGTGCAGTACTTCACAAGAATCCTGTTCTCATTCGATTATAAAAAGAAACTTAAATATTTTGGAGCACTTTGGGGTGGTATCGCTATTACAGCCATCACATACTTCATCCTAATCAAAGGTGCTAAAGGTGCTTCATTTATGGATGCAGACACCAAAACTTTCATTAAAGAAAACACACTGATCATTCTTGGTGCGAGTTTAATGTTCTGGACGCTTATCCTTCAACTATTGAACTGGATCGTTAAACTGAATATCCTTAAGATGATCGTTCTAGTAGGTACATTTGCACTAGCAATGGCATTTGCGGGTAATGACCTTGTAAACTTCATTGGTGTACCACTTGCAGGTTTTGAATCATTCAAAGCATGGTCTGCAAATCCTGGTGCTGATCCTGGTTCATTCTTAATGGGATCTCTACAAGGAAAAGTAGCAACCCCTACCCTTTATCTATTGATCGCAGGTTTGATCATGGTTATCACACTTTGGACTTCTAAAAAAGCGAAAAGTGTTGTTAAAACCGAGGTTAACCTTGGTCGTCAGGGTGAAGGTTCTGAAAGATTCGGTTCTTCTGCTGTTTCTCGTTCTATTGTTCGTGGTACAATAAACATTGGTAACGCTGTGAGGGTAATTGTTCCTAATTCGATCCGAAACAAGATCGCTAGTAGATTCGATCAATCTAAAGCAGAAAAGATCGAAAACGATGCAGATGCTCCAGCATTTGACTTGATCAGAGCAAGTGTAAACTTAGTTGTAGCAAGTATCCTCATTTCATTTGCAACATCATTAAAACTACCTCTTTCTACTACTTATGTAACTTTCATGGTAGCTATGGGTACATCTCTAGCAGATAAAGCATGGGGACGTGAAAGTGCAGTTTACCGTATTACAGGTGTACTTAGTGTAATTGGCGGATGGTTCTTTACAGCATTCTCAGCATTTACAAGTGCATTCTTATTAGCCTTATTATTCTCTTGGGGTGGTATTTATGCAATCATAGTTATGGTACTAATTGCTGGTTATATTGTCTATAGAACTCATTCTATCCACAGAAATAGAGAAGCTAAATCAGAAGAAGAAGAGAAAGAAGAAGTAACTGAATCAAATATTGCTCAAAGTGCAACTACTAAAGTTAGCGCAACTCTAACAAGAGTTAATACATTCTTTAGAGAAGTAATTGAAGGTATTTCTGACGAGAACTTCAAACAGCTGAAATCAGTATCTAAAGAGATCAAGAAGCTTAATAAAGAAGTGAAGACGCTTAAAGATAATGTGAATCATACGATCCGTAAGTTAAGTGATGACTCAATGGAGAAAGGACATTATTATGTTCAAGTAATTGATTACTTAAGAGAAACTGCTCACAACATCACTTACATTAGTATTCCATGTTACGAACATCTTGATAACAACCATAAAGGATTAATTCCTGTTCAGGTTGATGAACTAAATACTGTTAAGAATGATGTTCATACATTGCTAATGAACATTCGTGAAGCGATTAACGCTAATGACTTTGATAAAGTTGATGAGATCATTGAAACACAACAAGGTTTACTGAATGTAATTGCTGATTATCGCAAGAAACAGATCAAGCGAATCAAGAAAGAAGAAGTAGGTACTAAGAATAGTTTATTATATTTAAATATTCTAAACGAATCTAAAAACTTAGTATTGAACGCTGTAAACTTACTTAAAGCACAGCGCGACTTCATCACATTCAATGAAAATCAGAACAGCTAATAAAATTAAATTTATTATAACTGGAGGGCAGTCTGGCGTTGACCGGGCTGCCCTTGATTTTTCTATAAAGTATAGTATTCCGCATAAAGGATACTGTCCGGCAGGCCGCTGCGCTGAGGATGGGAGAATCGATGCAAGATATAATCTCACAGAAACAGAAAGTTCAGATCCTGCAGTTCGTACAAAAAAGAATATTGAACTAGCGGATGCTACGCTGATCATCTTTGCTCAGAAAATGGATGAAGGCACAATACTTACCGAATCATTGGCCCATANGCTACAGAAACCTTTCCATAAAATAGATTTATACAGCTTCAGTACCAAAGAGCTTTTAATTTGGATAGAAAAAGATCAAATTCGTACATTAAATATTGCTGGACCGCGTGAAAGTAATTCACCCGGGATCTATAAGTTAAGTCTAAATTTTCTGGAAAGTATTAAAGATCTATTTTAAAGCACAAACAAATCGATCCTTATCATTAAAATCTTTCTTAAGCAAAATCTGTCTGTATCCAAGTTCGTGCATCATTTCAAGCATTTCTTCACCATGAGCCTCATTGATCTCAAAATAGATCAATCCTCTATTCTTGAGCATCACCCTGCCTAGTTTAGCAATATGTGTATAAAACTTTAAAGGATCTTCATTAGGTACGAATAAGGCTTGCTCAGGTTCATGCTCCAACACATTTTTCTTCATCAAGGTCTTCTCGTTTTCTTTGATGTATGGTGGATTACTGATCATTACATCAAATAATCCAAGATCTTTCATCTGATCCTTATTAAACACATCAAAGTTCTCAAATTGAACATTCAGATCAAGACCATTAGCATTCTTTCGGGCAACTTCAAGTGCATTTAATGAAACATCAATACCACACACTTCCCAACTCTGCTTTCGATGTTTTAAAGAAAGGGGAATACAGCCACTACCAGTTCCAATATCAAGACATCTAAGTTCGACGATTTAAGATCATTAAGGATCAATTCAACGAGTTCTTCAGTTTCAGGTCTAGGGATCAATACTGATTCATCAACACTTAGTTTCAGATCAGCAAAGAAAGCTTCACCGGTAATATATTGTACAGGTTTATTGTTCAACAAGTCCTTAACAGCAAAATGCATTTTCAGCATTTCCGACTCCGACAAACGAATCTCATCATTGCTTATTAAATCAACTTTACTAAACCCAAAGAAAGATTCAACAAGTATATGGATCAGAGTTCTAGACTCAGAACCATCAAAAACCGATTGGAGTTTCTGAGTATAGAATTGAATATTATCGGATAGTTTATTTGAACTCACCTTCATGCTTCAAAATTACTAAAAAAGCTTTTGCCGATTGGCTATCTGCGAATAATCGTTTACCTTTGACAGTCCAAAAAATTTTGGGGCTCAAAACATCAGAATTCATGATCTATATCGCATCAGTCATACTAATTTCTTCATTGATCTTTGTAACATTTAAGTTCTTTGATAAATACAAAGTTGAGAACTTTCAGGCAATCACGATCAACTACCTAATTGCCTCTATATGTGGGCTCCTCATTGCTCCCATTACAGACTTTCAGGTTGAAATACTTGACAAACCATGGTTTTATTATGCAATTGGAATAGGGATCATATTTATAGCAACATTTTTACTGTTTGCTTTATCCTCTCAAAAAGCCGGTGTAGCTATTACTGCTGTATTTAGTAAGATGTCGGTGATCATCCCGGTGATCATGGGAATATTTCTTTATTCTGAGAGCTTGAATTTATTAAAGATAGCAGGGATCATCTTCACATTCGCAGCATTCTTTCTGGTATTCTACAAGAAGGAAAGCAGTAAGATCCAGTGGGCTGTGATCATTCTACCAATTCTGATTTTCTTTGGAAACGGTTTTATTGATACAATGTTGAAGTATATTGAATATCACTTCATCAAAAATGATATTAATTTCTTCCTTACGGTCATATTCATCACTGCATTCATATCTGGATTTATTGTATTGCTTGGCAAATTTGCTAAAACCAGAAAGATGTTTACACTGAATACATATATTGGAGGAACAGTGCTTGGTTTGCTTAACTATGCCACAACCTATTTTATGATCATGGCAATGAGTAAATTTGAAAGCAATGTATTGTTCCCTATCCAAAATGTTGGGATCGTAATGGTATCCGCATTGTTTGGGTTGATCCTATTCAGAGAAAAACTAAGTCTGATCAACTGGATCGGTATCTTTGCAGCCATTTCAGCAATCTTATTAATAGCGATCGCATAATGTTATTTGAAGACACATATAATACAATAGATAAAACTTCCGAAGGATTATATAAGGAAAAAGGCAGTAAGTTCATTGCTCGCGCCTTTCCCGTTAAGACAGAAGAAGATGTTAAAGCTTGTCTGGCAGATCTACGCAAAGAGTTTTATGATGCACGACATCATTGTTATGCATATCAGTTAGGTTTTGATAAATCTGCATTTAGAATGAATGATGATGGTGAGCCATCTGGTACAGCAGGACGTCCGATCTTTGGTCAAATCCAATCTCATGATCTTACGAATATATTAATAGTAGTGATCAGATATTTCGGTGGAACAAAGCTTGGAGTGAGTGGATTGATCAATGCATATAAGTCGGCAGCAAAAGAAGCCATATATTATAATAAGATCGAAACAAAAACAATTGATGAAGTTTATCAGTTAAACTTTGCTTATCCGATCATGAATGATGTGATGAAGGTGATGAAAGATTACTCATTAGAACAATTTGATCAGGCATTTGAAATGGATTGTGAATTGAAATTTATTGTGCGAAAAGGTGAGTCTAATTTAGTATATGATAAGCTATCTAAAATCAGGGACTTAAAAATTAAATACATTCGCACTCAATAAGCCTATACCATTGAGTTTCAACTCTTATCAAGAATCATTATAAAACTTATTACCATATACGAATAAAAAAGATTAAAATCAAGGAAATTATTTCTTTTTTTTTAACTTTTTTAATATCATATTTGTTCATTATTTACGGTTTCCCACGTAGGTAATCTCATGGAAAAACTCAGAGCTCTCACACTGAGTTAGATGCAGACAAGATTTTAAAAATAAGCATTAATTAAGCTCAAACTTAAGCACCAATAATGAAGAAAAATACGTTGAGGTATGGGAGAACTGTCTACAAGTTATTAAAGACAATATCCATTATCAAAGTTTTAAAACATGGTTCGAACCCATTACACCTCTTAAGTTAGAAAATAACGTATTGACAATTCAAGTGCCTAGTCAGTTCTTCTACGAATGGCTGGAGGAGCACTATATTAATCTGCTTAAAAAGACGATCAAGAAAGAATTAGGGCCCGAAGGTCGCCTCGAGTATAGCATAATCATGGAAAACTCGATCAGCGAAACCAAACCTTATTCGATCAAGATCCCAACATCAAATAAAAAAGACACTCAGAATCCGATGGTGAATATGCCCATCGACCTAAATAAAGGACAATCCAGAGATATCCCAAATCCATTCATCATCCCAGGTCTAAAGAAGATCAAAGTACAATCTCAATTGGTTGAGACTTATTCTTTCGATAATTATGTTGAAGGAGATTGCAATAGACTGGCAAGATCTGCAGGTTATGCGGTTTCGGAAAATCCTGGAAAGACTTCATTCAACCCACTATATTTATATAGTAATGTTGGATTGGGAAAAACACATCTTGCCCATGCTATTGGTTTACAGGTTAAGAATAATTTCCCAAACCTAACTGTTCTTTATGTTTCGGCTGAACAATTTATCGCTCAGTATATCGAATCTGTTAGAAATAACAATCAGAATGACTTCGTTCATTTCTATCAGATGATCGATGTATTGATCGTTGATGATATTCAATTCCTGGCAGGTAAAGAGAAAACTCAGGATGTATTCTTCCACATTTTTAACTTCCTGCATCAAAAGAGCAAACAGATCATCATCACTTCAGACAAACCACCTGTTGAGATGAAAGGAATGGAACCTCGACTACTTTCCAGATTCAAATGGGGATTAGCTGCAGACCTACAAATGCCAGATCTGGAAACAAGAATCGCTATTCTTCAGAAACGTATCTATAATGATGGAATGGATATTCCTTATGAGGTTGTAGAATATCTAGCATACAGCATCACAACGAATGTTAGAGAACTTGAAGGTGCATTGATCTCAATCATGGCACAATCATCTCTGAATAAAAAAGCCATCACACTTGATCTTGCAAGATCGATGATCGATAAATTCGTTAAGAGCACTTCCAGAGAGATCTCTATAGATTACATTCAAAAGGTTGTTTGTGATTACTTCAACTTACCGGTTGACATCATCAATTCTAAAACCAGAAAGAGAGAGATCGTTCAGGCAAGACAACTTGCAATGTACTTCTCTAAGAAACACACTAAATCTTCATTGGCAACAATTGGATTGCACTGTGGAAATAAAGATCATGCTACCGTTTTACACGCCTGCAGAACGATAAACAATCTTGTTGAAACAGATAAACAATTCAGAATTTACGTTGAAGACTTAGACAAGAAGATCAAGCTGTAGGAGCTTACGAGCGCTTGGATATCCCAGTATTTTTTCATACTTTTATTTAATACTGATCTATTCTCAGAATAGAACATCTTATTACCTAATTTAAACTAAACCGTATGAAGATTTTATTTGTATGCTTAGGCAATATTTGCCGTTCACCATTAGCAGAAGGAATTCTATTGGCGAAGGCGGCAGAGAAAGGCCTGGATATCGAGGTTGAGTCAGCAGGTTTCGAATCCTATCATATTAACGAACCACCTGATGAACGCGCTGTCAAAATTTGTGATCGCTACGGCATCGACATTAAAGAAAACAAATGCAGATTATTTACCGTTGAAGATTTCGATAAATTTGATAGAATTTATGTAATGGACTCAGGAAACTATAGAGATGTGCAGTATTTCTCGCGTCATGAGGAAGACATGCAGAAAGTTAGCTATTTACTGAGTGTCATTGATGGAAAGAATCAGGCAGTACCTGATCCTTATTATGGAGGAGAAGAAGGATTTGAGAATGTTTATCAACTCATTAACAATGCCTGTGGCAAAATTGTAGAAAAAATAGAACAAAAACAGCTTTAGATTGACAACATCAAACATTATCAGGCCTGAACGATCGATGATCCTTGAGGCCAGAGAAAGAATTAAACCTTATATTCATCACACACCTGTTCTTAGCTCCAATTTGATCAATGATCAGCTTGGAGCTGAGCTTTTTTTCAAGTGTGAAAACTTCCAGAAAGTCGGAGCATTTAAATCCAGAGGTGCGGTAAATGCAGTCTTTTCATTATCTGATGAGGAATGCAAAAATGGAGTATGTACTCATTCCTCAGGGAACCATGCTCAGGCTCTTGCCAGAGCAGCAATGATCAGAGGAATTAAGGCGTATATCGTAATGCCCGAAACTGCACCTAGTGTTAAAGTTGCTGCAGTAAAACAATACGGCGGTGAGATCACCTTCTGCAAACCCACACTCGAAGCCAGAGAAAGTACACTTGCAAAGATCATTGAAGCAACTAACGCGACTGAGATCCATCCATATAACGACATTCGCATTATCAGCGGACAAGCTACTGCTGCGATGGAATTCTTTGAAGAGATTGAAGACGCAGACATATTGATGGCTCCGGTTGGTGGTGGCGGATTATTGAGTGGTACTGCCATGGCAACTCATTACTTCTCACCAGACACAAAAGTGATCGCAGCTGAGCCTGAACGTGCTGATGATGCTTATAGATCATTCAAAAGCAAAACATTCATCCCTTCAGAGGATCCGCATACCATCGCTGATGGACTTTTAACTTCATTAGGATCCATCACCTTCCCGATCATTTGTAATTTTGTTGATGATATTCTGACAGTAAAAGAAGAATCGATCATAAAAGCAATGAAGTTGATCTGGGAACGCATGAAGATCATTATTGAACCTTCTTCCGCAGTCCCGCTTGCTGCATTACTTGAAAACAAGATCGACATTAAAGGAAAACGTATCGGGATCATTATTTCGGGAGGAAATATCGATCTCAATAAATTACCATGGATAAAATGAAAAAGAAAGGATCTTTATATCTGATACCTGCGGATCTGGGATCTGCAAATTTCAATGCTATATTTCCGCCTTTTAACAAGGAAGTAATATTGAGCATAAAGAATTTTATAGTAGAAGATCTAAGATCTGCCAGAAGATTCCTTAAAAAACTGTCATATCCCGGGAATTTCGATGATGTTAACTTCATGATTCTGAATGAACATACAGATATTGCTGAAACTAAGGATTATCTGGATGCTATTAATAATGGCTCTGACGTTGGCATTCTTTCTGAAGCAGGAATGCCATGTATTGCGGATCCTGGTAATGTGATCGTTCAATCGGCCCATCGCAGAAATATAAAAGTTATAAGTCTGATAGGTCCTTCATCCATTTTTCTTGCATTGGCAGCTTCAGGATTTAATGGTCAGAATTTTTCTTTCCTTGGTTATATACCTATCAAACCTAATGAGCGAAGTTCATTTTTAAAAGACATAGAAAAAAGGGTCTGGAAAAATAACCAGACCCAAATCTTTATTGAAGCTCCATATCGGAATATGAAGCTTTATGAAAGTATTTTAAATTCCTGCGATCCTGAGACAATGCTATGTATTGCTTGTGATCTAACTCTAGACTCAGAATACATTGCAACAAAATCGATCAAAGATTGGAAAAGGACCAAACCTGACCTTCACAAGAAACCAACAGTTTTCTTACTATCGAAATATTAGTGAGCGTGACCGTGCTCTAATTCTTCTTCGGTAGCTTCTCTAACTTCGAGAATATCACCACTGAAATGAAGATCTTTACCTGCTAGAGGATGATTGAAATCCATAGTAACAGTTTCTTCCGCGATCTCTAAGATCACACCGTGGATAGGCTGTCCCTGATCATTTTGCATAGGTACAACTTGTCCAACTTTGTATAATTCCTCATCCATTTTACCGTCAACCTCGAAGATCTTCTTATCAAGAGCAATTACAGCTTCATCTTTGATTGGGCCATAAGCTTCTTCTGAAGTCAAACCAAATGCGAATGAATCACCTTCTACCTTATCTTTTAAACTTGCTTCGAATGCAGGTAATAATCCACCAACACCAAATAAGTAAACGAATGGGCGATCTTTTTCTACTTTTTGTACCATTTCGCCTTCGGCGTTTTCAAGGCGAAGCTCATACGTTAATGAGACAACTTTATCTTTTCCTATTTTCATAATTCTATTTTAAAACTAAGTTAAAGCGCGAAGATACAACCATTTCCAATGCAAACATTTTTTTACAAATAATTGTAATAAAATTTAACTACATTCGTCATTACTAAAACTAAAAATTATAAAATATTGAGTACACAAGTCTTATCTATTGATAATCTTTCCAAGCATTATGGGAAGATCCGAGCAGTTGATGAATTAAGTTTGGAAATCGAACAGGGTAATATCTACGGTATCCTCGGCCCGAATGGAAGTGGTAAAACAACCATATTAGGTGTTGTGCTGGACGTGATCAATCCAATATCAGGATCCTACAAATGGTTTGGGAACAAACCAACAACCGCAGACAGAAAGCGAATCGGAGCGATCCTTGAAACTCCTAATTTTTACCCTTATTTAAGTGCTGTTAAAAATCTGGAGATCATTGCTGACATCAAAGGTGTGAGCTATGATGAAATTACGGAAGTGCTAGAGCTTGTTGGACTCACAAAAAGAAAGAACAGCAGGTTTAAAACCTATTCATTGGGAATGAAGCAACGTTTGGCGATTGCAGCAGCTCTTTTGGGAAATCCAGAAGTACTTATTCTTGACGAACCGACAAATGGGCTGGATCCTCAGGGGATAGCTGAGATCAGAAACCTCATCCTGGAAATTGCTCAAAAAGGATTAACGATCATTATGGCAAGCCACTTACTCGATGAAGTACAGAAGATCTGTACACATGTTGCAGTTCTTAAGCAAGGCCGAACCATATTCACCGGAGAGGTTGCCGAGGTACTACAATCTTCAACAATTATTGAAGTTTCAGGCCCTGACTTGAATGCTATCAATTCAGCAATTGAGAAATGTGATTTCGTGGAAAACTCAAATATTGAAGGTGAGACCGTACTTGCATCCTTAAAAGAAGGGCATGATAGCATGGCACTCAACAAATATTTGATCCAGAATGATGTAGCCATCTCAAGCATCGCGCTTAAGAAGAAAAGTCTTGAAAATTATTTCCTTGAACTATTAGCAGAATCCAATGATTAGATTAATAAAAATAGAATTCAAAAAGATCCTGAATAACCAAGTATTCTGGGTACTTGCAGCATTATATGTGCTTATTATCACATCAACATTTTTTGGTGTACAAACCTTCATTAATGATGTTGTTAAGGATGCAGGAAGGTCTGCTCCGATACCGGTAACCAAGATCTCACTCTATAATTTCCCGGATATCTGGCATAATCTGACTTTTCTTGCCGGTTTTCTGAAGATGTTGTTAGGATTATTAGTGATCTTTTTTATCACAAATGAATATTCATACAGAACATTACGACAAAATATAATTACAGGATTATCAAGGAGAGAATTTCTAATTTCAAAACTTCTCTCGATAGGGATCATTAGTTTATGTGCAACATTCTTATTGTTCATTATTGGTGTGATCCTGGGATTCATGAATACAGAAGAAGTAACACTGGCAATGTTCTTTGGGAATTTTGAATTCATTGCAGCATATTTCCTGGAACTGACAGCCTTTATGATATTTGCACTTCTGCTAGGATTTTTAACTAAGCGCGCTGCTTTTGCCATCGGACTTCTAGCCCTTTATTACTATATAATTGAGAACTGGTTGAATTATAAGCTACCTGATGACTGGGGAGATTTCCTTCCATTACAAGCTGTAGCTAATCTGATCGACATTCCGAATACTCAATTGATGAAGCTTTTCGGTTTGAATTTCAGAGAGTATATCGCTGTGCTTGATGTAGTGGTTGTATCGGGTTATTCACTTACTTTCATATACTTAATGTATCTCATTTTGAGAAAAAGAGATATGTAAGGTTCTCATTTATACATATGTCTAGTTTCTAGATTGTTAAAAAGTATGTTTGCAATTCATTAGTGAATTGATTTCTTTTTCATCCATAAAAGATTAAATTTGATTAACATTTGAACTTTTATGGGAGAAAATTTCAAGGTCGAAAATCAGGAATCATTCGAAAGATTTCGCATTAAGAGATTAAAGCGTGTATTTGATGTAGCATTCGCTGCCTTTGCGCTTATTATCACTTCGCCTCTTGTACTTTTATCTATTATTCTCATAAAGCTTGAGTCAAAAGGTTCAGCATTTTACATTTCTAAAAGAGTAGGTACCGGTTACGATATATTTGAGTTCTATAAACTCAGGACTATGTATGTTGGAGCAGATGAAAAGCGTGTAGCTCTTTCAGAACTCAATCAATACCTGATCGATCTTCATAAATCAGGAAAAGGAATTTCTGATATGGATGAATGTCCTGAATGCAAATTCTTAGGGCATCCATGTTCTCCAATTCTGCATATTGATGGCGCAGAGATCTGCGAAAACTTCTATTTACAAAAGAAAAGACTGCATACTAAGGATGTAGCATTCTTTAAGATCAAAAATGATCCTAGGGTAACTAAAGTAGGCAGAGTACTAAGATATTTGAACATTGATGAGATTCCACAATTCTATAATGTGATCAAAGGTGATATGTCGATCGTAGGTAATCGTCCTCTCCCACTTTACGAAGCTGAGAAACTGACCACTGATCAATGGGCGTTACGTTATCTTGCGCCTGCTGGCATTACAGGTCTTTGGCAGGTTATGCATGGCAAAACAAGAAATATGTCTGAAGACCGACGTAAGAGTCTGGACAATGCGTATGCCATCAATGCATCATTCTTTGGTGATGTTAAGCTGATCTTACTTACCATTCCGGCTATTTTCAGAAATGCCGACAATTAATTCATGAACTTTTTTAGTGCACGTATTCGTTGAAGTAACGGTGGATGCGAATAATGAAAGAACACATATGCTTTATGCGGAGTTAAGTTCGATAAATTGTTCTTCGATAAGTTCTTCAGAGCTTCTATTAACTGTTCACCATAATTAAATGAAGCTGCAAATCTATCCGCAGCATATTCATTCATCCTGGAAATACTATTCATCAAGATCCCTAGGAGTGTAGAAATTGGTGAGTATAATAATCCAAAGGCCAATAATCCTATATGAAAACTAGCCTTATTAGCACCTAATGCTGCCGACAAGGTTTCACTGTTTACCAATAATGAGAATATATACAGCATCACACCTGTTTGAATAATAGATGAGAATATCCCAACTAATGTATGTTTCTTCTTATAATGACCGATCTCATGAGCTAAAACTGCTACTAATTCCCCTGTGGTATGATTCTCAATCAAAGTATCATAAAGCACAATTCGTTTCTGGGGACCTAATCCACTGAAATAGGCATTTGCTTTTGATGATCTCTTTGAGCCATCAATCACGAAGATGTTCTTTAACTTAAAGCCTGCAGTAATTGCAAACTTCTCGATCTCCGTCCTCAATTCACCTTCTTCCAATGGGGTTTGCTTATTGAATAGTGGGACGATCACATTTGAGTATAACATGGTCATCGCGATCATGAATACTGTTAAAACCATCCAAACATAGATCCAGAAATTTTCATTTAACACATTGAACAACCAGATAACAATTGCCAGTATTCCACCGCCTAATATTAGTACCAATATCCATGATTTAATCTTATCATAGACAAAGGTTTTCATGCTTGTTTTATTGAAGCCAAATTTCTCTTCGATAACGAAGGTATGATAAACAGAAAATGGCAGTCCAATTATCTCTGATCCAATCCCAAGAACAAGAAAGAAGAGCAATGAAGTGATGATTGGATTGAATTCATAAACTGATACCTGAGTATCAATGAATGCAAATCCATCAAAAAAAAGCATCAAAAGAATTATACAAAAAGAGAAGATGGATGAGAATCTTGAAAAATTATGCTTTACCTTTTCATAAGCTTGTGATTTTTTATACTCATCCTCATTATAAATTCCTTCAAGCTCACTTGGGATCTTTGCGCTCCTTTTTGAAGCATTTAAAAATGACAGAATACTTTCGATCACAAAATCCAGGATCACAAAAGATAAGATCAGCTTAAAAACAGTTTGAACTTCCATAATACAAAGAAAGCAGGGCAAGACCCTGCTTTTCAATTAAATAAATATCTTAATTATTTAGTCATACCACCACAAACAGCGATCGTTTGTCCGGTAACATAAGCAGACATATCAGAGGCTAAGAAAACTGTAACATTAGCTACATCTTCAGGAGTACCACCTCTTCTTAAAGGAATCGTCTTCGCCCATTCTTTCTTCACTTCATCAGAAAGCTTAGAAGTCATATCGGTTTCAATAAAACCTGGTGCAATAGCATTACAACGAACATTTCTTGAACCTAATTCCTGTGCGATCGACTTCGTAAATCCAATTAAACCAGCTTTACTAGCTGAGTAGTTAGATTGTCCGGCATTTCCACCTAAACCAACAACAGAGCTCATATTAATGATACTTCCTGCACGTTGCTTAAGCATAACTCTTTGTACAGCTTTGGTAAGATTGAAAATTGATTTTAGGTTTACACCAATTACCAAATCCCAATCCTGCTCAGTCATTCTCATTAATAAATTATCTCTGGTAATTCCGGCATTATTAACTAAAACATCAACTCTTCCGAATTCTTCAACGATATCGCTAATAAGTTTCTCACCAGCTTCGAATGAACTAGCATCAGAAGCATAACCTTTTGCTTTAACACCTAATTCTTTAAGTTCTTTTTCCAGAGACTCTGCATTCTCATCATATACAAGATCTGAAAACACTACATCAGCACCTTCTTGTGCGAATTTAATTGCGATCTCTCTACCAATTCCTATGGATCCTCCAGTTACTAAAGCCGTTTTTCCTTCAAGTAATTTCATACAGTAATAATTTAAAATTTTCGTTGGAAGGTGTATGATTTAACACCTCATTCAATTAGTTTAGTTTCATACAAAGTTAGCGGATATTTTAAATAACCCAATTTTTCGATCATTTTCCTGAATATTTAGAATTGAATGTTAATTAAGGCTTAATTAGTCAATGATTATTGATTTCCAAGACATCAAGAATTAACTTTAAGGAATGAGGTTAAAAAAAAGGAAGATTATATTCTTACTTGTAGTCACAGTTGTGATCACAATAATGATCATTGGTTTATCCATGTATTTTAAACCACATAGAGATACGAGTTCCATGAGACCAGATCACATAATTGCTGATTCAGAGCTATTTAGTGCCTATACTAACAAATTCAACTTTGCTCAAGAAAACTATACCGATAAGATAATTGAATTATCAGGAGAACTTTCGGAAATTGAAATTGCTGATGAACAAACAACATTGATCTTTCACTTAAATGACGGCATCTTTGGCTCAGAAGGTATCAGATGTATTTTTTCAATTTCCTCACCATTAGATGTTCATATCGGAGATATCGTCAGGATCCGCGGAATTTGTGACGGATATAACGAAACCGATGTAATTCTTAGCAGTTGTACATTAATTCAAGAGAGATGAAAAAAATTCTATGTTTGGCTTTGGTCCTTTATGGATTTCAATTAAATGCTCAACGGTACTTAACAAAATCAGGAGAAATATCCTTTTTCTCTGATGCTCCACTTGAAAAGATCGAAGCACATAACAAACAGGTAAATTGTGCGATCGACCTTAAAACAGGTGATGTTATTTTCAAAGTATTGATCAGATCGTTTCGATTCGAACGTGCATTAATGCAAGAGCATTTTAACGAAAATTATCTATTGTCCGATAAATTCCCGATTGCAACTTTTAAAGGAAAGATCATAGATCTGGATAACATTAAAAACTTAAATGAATCACCAGCCGAAATTTTAGTTGAAGGCGTGTTAAAGATCAAAGGAATTGAAAAGACAATTAGCACGAAATCATTATTTCATAAGAATGACAAATCAATAATTGCTAAGGCTGAGTTTGAGATCCAACTTAAAGATTTTAAGATAAAAATTCCAGGTGCAGTATTTAATAAAATATCTGAAAACATTCTCATCAAGGTCAATCTGAACCTAAAGCCTCTTCAACCAAAGATCAACTGATATAAAACATCTATTAATCATGTGATTTTCAACGGATATAACAATAAAATTGTATCTTTACGCCCTAACTACTATAACTAATTACAGCTAACGAAACTAGATACGATGCGAAAGATATTGAGCTTAATTATCCTTTGTTTTTTTACCCTCTCTACATATAGTTCAGAAAACCAATCCCGATTCCCTTATAGTATGTCTATAAGCGATAATCCTGATAGTGGAACCATCTACGAGGTAATCCAAAAACTCGAACTTGATAAATCCAGAACCGACAGCATAAATCATCCTTTAGAATATGCAATTATTCTGAATGAATTAGGTTATTTGCAGCATCTGTATGGACAAACCAACGAAGGTCTGAACAATATCAACAGAGCATATAAGATCTTCACAAAGGAAGAAGATCAGGAAGGGATTGCTGTATCGTCTAATATGATTGGATTGATTTACAGAAACTTTAATGATATGGGAATGTCATTAATAAAACATCTAGATGCTTATGAGATATTTAATTCTTTGAATGATACGCTCGGATTGATCTTGACATCGCATCATCTGGGTGTAAACTACAGGATCATTAATGATTTCCCTAAAGCGAAACATCAACTTTTTAAAGGTTTAAGTCTTTGTATTGGTGAATTTTATGATGAACGAATAACGCTTTATAATGATCTTGGAGCTGTTTATTGGTTAGATCAAAAGCTGGATTCCTCATTTTACTGTTTTAAGCAAGCCATGAAAATTGAACCAAAGGGTTTCCGTTTAGAGAATCGTAAAGGTGCAGTACTGAATAATATCGCCAATACCTTTCGAACAAATGTTAAATATGATAGCGCCTTTTACTATTATCACAGATCATTAAAGATCAATGAAGAGAACGGATTCATCAATTCTACTTCTGTAAATAATGAAAACTTAGGTTTGCTTCACTATGTTGTTGGACAATTAGATTCTTCGGAATATTACATAAGGCGCTGTTTGAAGCTTGCCGAAACCACAGCTTACAAGCAAGTGACTCAAGACGGTCTTTTAACACTTGCACAGATCTATTATCAGCGAAAGCAATATAAAACAGCATTCGATTATTTTGCCAAACATGCAGCGATCAAGGATTCTGCGTATGCACTAAATGATGCCGAAAAACTGGCAAAGATCGAAATGGAGTTTACAAAGCGACAGGAAGTTGAGAAACTTGCTGATCTGGAATCAGAATTATTGAATAATGAGATTTCTAATCAGATTCTTTTAAGACAAAAGAGTCAGTTCTATTTTATTATTTTCATTCTAGTCGGCCTATTGTTCTTTGCGATTTTGATTCAACTTTCAGCAAAGCGATCTAGAAAAAAATTAAAAGCTCTAAATGAGAAACTTGAAGATCGGGTACTCATTAGAACCCAAAATCTTTCAAATGAGGTTGAGGAACATAAAAAGACTGCTGTTGAATTGAATAAGGCCAAACAAAAAGCTGAAGAGTCCGATCATTTGAAATCTGCCTTCCTGGCAAACATGTCACATGAGATCCGAACTCCTATGAATGCTATCATAGGATTCTCAGAACTTTTGGACGATTCTGATCTTGAAAAAGAAATTCAGGACAACTATATAGGTTTGATCAAGCAAAACAGCGACAGATTATTGCACCTGATAGATGACATCATTGATATTGCTAAAATTGAGGCAAATCAATTAGTGATCAAAAAGAAAGAGACTCATTTAAATCAATTACTAGAGGAGATCAAGACCGAACAGGATAAACATGCTAATGGTAGGATCAGTATTGTTCTAGAGGTTCCTACGGATGTAAACGAAAGAATTATCATTATTGATCCTTATCGAGTAAAACAGGTTCTGAGCAACCTTATGAATAATGCGATCAAATTCACTGATGAAGGAAGTATTAGGTTTGGTTATAAGATAAAAGAGGATCATCAGATAGAATTCTTTGTTGCTGATACAGGAATTGGGATCCCTATTGAATTACAGTCGAGTGTATTTGACAGATTCAGGACTTTTGAATCCAATTCTGACAAATTGTATGGTGGTACTGGCTTAGGTTTATCCATCTGCAAAAACCTTATAGAACTCATGGAAGGACAGATTTGGTTAGAATCTGAAGTAAAAAAAGGAAGTACATTCTACTTTTCATTACCTTTAGAATCTATAAAGGAAAGCAGTACAATTCAAAAAACTACAACATCAATGGATTTTAACTGGAGCAACAAAAATATTCTAATAGTTGAAGATGAAAGAGATAGCTACTTACTATTAAAAACAATCTTAAGAAATACTCAAGCGAATATTGTAAGAGCTGAGACCGGACAAGCAGCTATTGATGCATGCAAATCAAACGGTCATATAGATGCTATCCTTATGGATATTCAATTACCGGGGATGAATGGTTTGGAAGCAACATCACAGATCAAATCTTTCAATTCCGATATCCCAATTATTGCACAAACTGCTTTTGCAATGCAGAATGAGAGTGAACAATGTTTTGAAGCTGGTTGTGATAATTATATATCGAAGCCAATAAACAGACAAAAATTACTATCCATTCTCTCACAATATTTAGAGAATTAAACATAAAAAAAGGCGAGCTCATTGAGCTCGCCTTTTTTTGTTTCTTAGGCAATACTACTTTGTATACTGATCAATAACTTTTGAGATCGCAGCCTGACAAACAGGACAGAAATCCAATCCGTTTCGGGTATACATGATACAATCAGTTGAAGATCTATACATCCCATGTTGATAATAGGAAGCACCTTCAAATGCCCCAACTTTACCAGTATATTCCATTTCACTGATCAACTTAGTTTCTGTTTCACGCTGTTTCTCAAATAATGCTTCAAGAACTTCTTCTGAAGCTTTTGCAGCTCTTAGCTCACCTCTTTTCTTTTGGATCTCCATTCCATGTCTATCGAATTCTTCTTTATTCCATGGAGTAGGAATAGGGGTACCTTCTTCAATAAGATGATGCCATTTAGGTTTTGCACCATCGAGTAGAGCTGTGATATTTGCTTCCCATGGTTCTACAGTGATCTCTGGCATTTGATATGAAACCGAAGATGAATAATATTCATCAGCTAAAGCAGCAAGATGATGTCCTAATTCATGAACCATAATATAATCTGAGAATTTATTATCTACAGCTACAGAAGCATAAAGATTATAAATTCCTCCACCACCGTAGGTGCGTTCATTGATCAGAATATACATAAACTCATAAGGAACATGTGCAGCAGCATCTCTGATGGCTTTGTTATCATAAGAAAGTGCATATCTTTCACTATCAAAACTACTATACTGAACTTGAAGCGGAGTTCTGTTATGAACTCCCGGATGCGGTTTATGAACTCCCGTTTTTGCAGAAGGAGTTTCCACCGCACGGATGTTAAATTCCTTCTTTCTGGATTTGAATGGCTCTACCGTAAATAAATAATCTGTCAATCGCTTGATATCTGCTCTGAATTTATCCATTTCGCCAGCTGTATAACCATCACCAAGGATCACTATATCAACTTTTTCTTTAGCATCACCATTCACCATATGATCATAAACTCGATATTTATCCGTCATATCTGCAGGATTCACCTCTCTTGATGATGGATCGATCACAGTCTCCCAGATCGGGTCAAAAGTATTCTTCGCATTACGCTTATTCATCACAAGTTTAACTGATTTCTTAGGCCATGGAAATCTTACACTTTCATGAAAGGTGCCCCATTTCTTTTGAGCTTCACCAATGGTTTGCCATTCTCCGAAGATACTTGCAAAACCACGACTATAAATGAGCTTGTCTGTTTCAAGGTCGCGTATTTCGAAAAAATATAAACCATAAGCTAGATCATCAACTAATTGAGTTACACTCCCACCCCACTCTCTATCAGACACAATACGATCGATCGCAAAGTGTTCTTCATTGGCGGTTCCGGTATGGAAGTAATCCACACGCATGGTTTTATCAATAAAATAATTCTCGAATTTTAATTCTGATGCTGACACTGAAATCATTAATGCACAGAAAATAGTAAGGATAAATAATTTCTTCATTTGACTTTTATTTTAAAAGCAAATGTAAGAAAAATGAAATGTGGTGAGCTAAGAAACTAGAATTTTCCGGCTTTATTCATGGCCTGACCAAATACCTTATCCGTTTCACTAATATGCTTGATAAGCCAATCTTTTAAGAAAAGTATGATCTCTACAGTCATATTAACTCGGCCGGCCTCATATTCCGCTTGAAATGTAAGAACCTGTTCCATAAGCTTTTTATGCTCCAAACGATGTTGGTCAGCTTCAGGATAGTCTAAATCATCGAAGTATTTTTCCTCTTCATTAAAATGCTGTTTTGTATAAATCACCATGTTTTCAAGAGTAGCTTGTAAAACCTCTCTCCCTTTGCCTCTAGACATGGCTGAAGCTAACTCATTCAATATTTCAATAAGCTTTTGATGCTGTTCATCGGTTTCCTTTACACGTACACTGTATTTGTCTTGCCAGATAAAAATTGCCATAATACTTTTTGGATTTAAACTTTCTTAATGTGCACAACTTTAAATATACTAAGAAACTTTAATAAAACATAAGCAAAATCGATCTCAAACCATTTATAACCGAAGTTTAATCGTTTACTATTCTTATGATGATTGTTATGATAGCTTTCTCCCAGCATCAAAAAATCAAATGGCAGAAAGTTCTTTGAAGTATCCTTGATCTTAAAGTTGATATATCCATACTTATGCGCAAACCAATTAATAATTGCTCCATGAATAGGTCCCATTAGAATATGAACAGGTAATAATAAATACATCCACCAATGAGGTGCGAATACAATATAAAAAGCTATATATGCCAATGCCCAAAGTATTCTGACAAATAAATAACTTGCGAATTGGTCGAATGTATTCCATTCAGGTATATCTTGTGTAAACCTGGAATCGATGTTGATCTTTCGGTAGAAAATATCATTATAGTTATTCTTTGTTCTCCACATCATTGCAAACAAATTCTTATCATACTTTGGAGAATGAGGATCTTCCTTAGTATCGGCATAAGCGTGATGCATGCGATGCATGATCCCATAAGCATACGGACTTAAGTAGGATGAACCTTGAGATAAAAAAGTGAAAACGAAGAATAGTTTCTCCATAAAAGGAGACATTGTAAACATCTTATGTGCAGCATAACGATGTAAAAAAACGGTCTGACTAAACAATGATAAATACCAATGAATAACAATGAAAAGAAGAATCTCCATGACTTTATTTAGAATAGTTCTACGCGAAGTTAGATATTCGCAATCACCTAACCAACCAAATTAGTCATTAATTTAGATTCTTTCTACTTAAGCTTCATTGTCGAGGATGGAGAATTTATAGATAGTTCGTTGAGAATAGGTATCATCAGGCCCTAGTTCAATTGATGGGAAGTGGTCATTATTAGGAGAGTCTGGGAAATGCTGAGTTTCGAGACAAAAGGCTGATCTCTTTTGATACATCACTCCATTAATTCCCAGAACATTTTCATTTATAAAGTTACCTGTATACAATTGCACACCAGGCTCAGAAGAGAAAACCTCTAGTTTCCTACCGGATTCAGGCTCTTGAACTTCAGCAACAAAACCAAACTCACTAGGAGCTTTATTAATGATAAAGTTATGATCATAACCCATTCCTCTTACAAGTTGTTCATCAGCGCTCTCAATTTCCTTGCCGATTTCTTTCAATGAAGTAAAATCAAAAACGCTACCTAATACAGAAAATACTTCACCGGTAGGAATTAATCTATCACTTATGGGAGTATACTTATCAGCATTGATCTTCAACTTATGAGAAAGAATATCTGTTTTACCACCATCTTTTAAGTTAAAAAATGAATGATGAGTTAAATTTACAATTGTTGTATCTGAAGTTTCAGCTTCATATTCAATCAGAAACTCATTTTCATTATTCAAACTATATTTCAAAACAATTTTCAGTTCTCCGGGATATCCCTCTTCTAAATGTGGACTCGTATATTCTAACTTAACACTTTCTGTATCATCAGATTTTATTACGTCTGACATAAGCCAATACTTGGATTCGAATCCTTTAAATCCACCATGAAGATGATCTTCACCAATATTCTTAGAAAGCTGATACTGTTTATTATTTAATTTGAATGATGCATTTGAAATACGATTGGCACATCTTCCGATCGTAGCACCTAAGTATGGATTACCACCCAGATATTCTTCCATAGTATCATAGCCAAGACATATTTCTCCTAAATTCCCGTTCCTATCCGGAGTTTTGACTGACATTACTTTTGCTCCATAATTCATAATGCGGATCTGTACACCATTGCCATTCTTCAGCAAACAATCTTTCAATTCCCTACAATACAGTTTTGGCCAAATTTAATAAAAACATACTTTTTAGAGGCATTAACGCGCCAACATATATTGCTTCATCACAAGTGATTCAGTCATACACAATTAGAAAAAACTAAATATGTATACCACTGATTATCAACCCAAAATGATTAATTAACATTTTTTCAACATCGCTTTCATAGTGCTTCATAATGGAGTAGTTTTATGCATTCTTTTAACCTCTTAAAAAAACAAACCATGGGCGGCTTCTTTGGAACAATTTCTAAATCGGATTGTGTTACCGATCTATTTTATGGCACAGATTACCATTCACATCTTGGCACTAAGCGAGGTGGATTGGCAGTAGTAAATGACAATGTTTTTACACGTGCTATTCACAGTCTGGAAAGATCTTATTTCAGAACAAAGTTCGAACCTGAACTTCCAAAATTTATAGGTAATAGCGGAATTGGTGTGATCAGTGATACTGAATCTCAACCAATCGTGATCAACTCACATCTTGGCAAATTTGCGATCGTAAGTGTGAGTAAGATCAACAATATTGATGAACTTACTGAACGTTCTTTAAAGCAAACCAGACATTTTTCAGAGACCGGATCCGGACAAACAAATCCAAGTGAATTGATCGCAATGCTGATCAATGAAAAAGATAGTTTTGAAGAAGGAATAGAAAATGTACAAAACCTGATCAAAGGGTCTTGTTCTATGCTATTATTAACAGATCAGGGAATTATTGCAGCACGTGACAAACTGGGTAGAACGCCTATAGTATTAGGAAAGAAAGATGGAGCAATGGTTGCTTGTTCAGAAAGTAGCTCATTTTTGAATTTAGGGTATGATGTAGAATATTATGTTGGTCCTGGAGAAGTTGTATTTCTAACTGCTGATGGGTATAAGCAAATGAGAAAACCAAACGACAAAATGCAGGTTTGTTCATTCTTATGGGTTTACTATGGTTATCCAAGTTCATATTACGAAGGCATTAATGTTGAAGATGTAAGATATAAATGTGGTGCTGCACTAGCACGTAGGGATAAAGAAGAAGTGGATTTTGTTTCAGGTGTTCCGGATTCAGGATTAGCTCATGCAATTGGATATTCGAATGAAAAGCAAATCCCTTATAAAAGAGCCTATGTAAAATACACTCCTACCTGGCCACGTAGTTTCATGCCACAAAATCAAGACATGAGGAATTTGGTAGCTAAAATGAAGCTTATTCCTAATAAAGCATTTGTAGAGGATAAGAAATTTGCATTGTTGGATGATTCGATTGTAAGAGGCACACAGTTACAAGACAATGTGCAGGATTTAGTTAGGATGGGTGCGAAAGAAGTACATGTTCGCCCTGCTTATCCTACCTTGGTCTTCCCGTGTGAGTTCTTAAACTTTTCAAGTTCAAGGTCTACATTGGATCTAGCCGGAAGAAAAGCAATTAAAGAGATCGAAGGCAAAGAAGACGCACATTTAGATGAATATGCAAATCCTGATTCTCCAAAATGTGCTGCCATGATTGAAAAAATCCGTGCAAAAATGGATGTAACTTCATTGCAATTCCAACGATTAGATGATCTTGTAGAAGCAATCGGATTGCCAAAAGAAAAGCTTTGTACACATTGTTGGGATGGCTCGAGCTACTTTTAGATATCAGATACACGATATTCGATACTAGATATTCGAAATTGAAACCCACGGCTTTGGTTGTGGGTTTTGTTGTATTTGAGAGACTTACATTGATCACACTTAGGCTTAATAATTTCGCAATTAAAAAAAATCAAAAAATTTTCATTGAAGTATTTGTGAAATTAAAAAATATTGTACTTTTGCAGCGGAGAAATGGCAGAGTGGTCGAATGCGGCGGTCTTGAAAACCGTTGAGGGTCACACCTCCGGGGGTTCGAATCCCTCTTTCTCCGCCAAAAAAGCTCATCTCGCAATTGCGAGA
>PARP01000032.1 GCA_002711565.1 Bacteroidota bacterium | reverse complement strand
GAGTCTTCGCTGTTGCAAACAGAGATGAACCATATGTGAACTTTTCTGTTTAATTACTTGCTTTTAACTTAGAATACTCAGTGACCGAAATCAGCCTTTGAAATATTAAAATAAAATCTTAATTGCCAAATTCCTTAAGCCAGAATTCTTTTTGTAATCTCGATGAATGTTTAGCTTTAATACTTCTCCATCCGTGACGTTCACCTGGATATAACATAAAGTCGAAATCTTTATCCAAGTCTAATAATCTATCAACTAATTGAATGGTGTTTTGCATATGTACGTTATCATCCATTGTACCATGGATCAACCAAAGTTTACCTTTAAGATTCTCAGCAAATAACATCACATTACCTTGATCATAACCTTCTTTATTGGTTTTATAATCATCCATGTATCTTTCAGTGTAAACATTGTCGTATAATCTCCAATCCGTAACCGGGAATGCAGACCAACCATGAGTAAACGTATCAGCACCTTTTGTAAGAGCTAAAGCAGCCATATAACCACCATAACTACCGCCGGTCATACCGATCTTTGTTTCATCAACATATCCTTGTTCGATCAACCATTTAGCAGCATAAGTATAATCAGCTAAGTCATATTTACCAAGAACTCTGTGAATTTCACCCATTCTCTTTTTTCCAAAATGACCTGAACCACGATGGTCAACTGCAAATCTGATGATACCATTATTTGTCATATAATGACCTTGTGGACTTATGTATCTATTGCGAACGTTTTTAGAATCCGGTCCTCCATAGATCTGGAATACCACCGGATATTTTTTATTTGGATCAAAATCTACAGGTAGAACCATATAAGCAGGCATATCGAAACCATCAGGATGTGTGATCGTGAAATACTTCACCTCACCCATTGGCTTGCTTGCATCTGCACCTTTTCTTGAACCAAGTTCACGAACCAAACTACCTTTCATTGTATACAGTTCCCTCGTACTTGGAGTAGTCCAGTTACTATAAGAGTCGATGAAATATTTATTATTTGGAGAAATCATGAAACGGTGAGTACCTTCTTTCTTGGATAATTGTTTAAAGCCTTTACCATTCAGTTTGATGCTGAATAAATGATTTTCTGTTGAACTCTCACCTGTTCCAGTGAAATACACAATTCCATTATCCTCATCTATATTATTAATCGCAGTTACTCTCCATTCAAATTTTGTGATCTGGTTGATCAGCTTTCCTTCGAAATCAAAATGATATAAATTTCTCCAACCACTTTTATCTGAACGAATTACAAAACCATCATTCAATGCATAAAGATCACTGAAAAATTCAACCCAAGTAGATTGTTGTTCTCTATAAATTTCTTTCTTATCACCTTTAACTGCATCAGCAACATAGATCTTAAGATCATCCTGTTCACGATTCAGAACTTGATAAATTACATTTTTTGAGTCCGGAGTCCAGAATGGGAATGCTACATATTTATCCTCATCACAGTTACAATCAACCCAAGTGATCTTCTTTGTTTCAAGATCGATAATTCCTAGTTTAACACCAGGATTAGTATCCCCAACTTTTGGATAACGTGTTCTTTCCAATTCACCTCTTAAGCCTTTATGACGGAAGATCGGAAACTCAAGAACTTTACGATCATCAAACCTTAGGAAAGCAATTTTCTTGCTATCCGGCGACCACCAATATGCCTTATGTCTTGTATATCTACCTAAAATTTCTTCCATATAAACCCAAGAAGACCATCCATTATAAATTAGATCTGTACCATCAGTTGTTAGTTGATGCTCTAATCCTGAATCAAGGTCGATATAGAATAAGTTTCCATCTTTTGTATAAGCTACTCTGTTTTCATCTGGGGAGAAACCCGGATTTTGCTCTTGTCCAGGATTGTCTGTTAGCTGACGGAATTTCTTATTAAGTCGACTGTAGTAGTATAGATCTTTATCTTTGATATAAGCTGTACTGTTATAATCGGTAGTAGATTCTGTATAACGATCAATTTTAAATCCTTCAGGTAGAGCATTGTTTACCTCATCTCTATATGTTACAGCTGAAAGCTCTGCATATTCTCCGGTTTTCGCATTTACTTTATAGATCTTTGACTTACCATCTGCATCCTTTTTAGATTCCAGATAATGCTGATCGTCTAACCAGCGTAAAATACTTGGATAACTGCTTGCTTGAGCGAATGAGCTCAAAATAAAAGCAATACAAGCAAAACTTAAGAGTAGTTTTTTCATCTTAGCTTAATTATTTAGTGAAGTTCAAATGTAGGAAATTCGGATTATATCAGAATGGACTTTAGAGAAATTTAGACAAACAAATTGAATATAAGTACGAACGAAATTAATTATATATGATAAGTTATGAATGATGAATGAGTTAAGATCTAAATCTCTTCAATAATTCATCTTTAAAAGAAGCACCAATTGGGAGCATTTGATCATTAATTTTCACTTGATTCCCCTCAATGAAATTGATAGCGTTAAATGAGATGATAAAGGATTTGTGAATTCTTATAAATAAACCCGATGGTAGTAACTCTTCAAGGTTTTTCATGGTTTGGTGAGTGATCAAAGTTTCGTTAATTGTAAAAACCTTTACATAATCTCCCATGGCCTCCAGATATTTTATATCATCAAATTTAATTTTATATATCTTCTTATCCGCCTTAATAGCAATATGTCCTGAGTCTAACTCTTTCTTCAATCTTTCCTCAACTTTATTAACTGCTTTCAGAAAACGATCTAATCCGAAAGGTTTTACTAAATAATCGATTGCATCTAATTCAAATCCATCTACTGCAAATTCAGGGTAAGCTGTTGTAAATACGACAGCAGGTTTATGATCTAATGCCTTTAACATATCCAGTCCACTGAGTTTAGGCATATTTATATCCAGAAAGAGCAGATCGATCTTTTCAGATTTAATAAAATTGATAGCCTCAAAAGCATTTGAGCAAGACTTGACAAGCTTCAAATTATTGAATTCCTGTATATAGTTCTCTAGGGTTTCACGAGCTAAGGGCTCATCATCTACGACTAAACAATTGATCAAATCCATAAGCTTTAAAGTTTATTTAATACCAACTCAACCTTAAAGGTATCCTCTTTGTCATGAATATTAAATTGGTGACTTTTCGGATAAAGCAACTCCAATCTTCTTCTAACATTATTCAAACCAATTCCTTTACCTTTTTCTTTTGAACTAAGCTCCCCTTTATTGTTTGAGATAACAAAACTAAATGACTTATCGATGCTGATCTCAATATTGATAAAGCTATCATTCACTTCGCCTTTCAGTCCATGTTTAAATGCATTCTCAATTAATGGAAGTAATAGTAATGGAGCAATTTTCTTATTCTGTGTTTCACCTTTGATCTCAAGTTTAAGTTTTGAGCCATCATCTACTCTAACTTTTTGCAACTCGATATAGTTTTTGATGAATTCTAATTCCTTCTCCATTGGCACAAAGTCATCTGAAGTTTCATAAAGCATGAAGCGTAATAGGTCTGACAAATTTCTCACTAGAGCTTGTGTTTTATCAGCTGATTTGATCGCCATTGCATGGATATTATTCATGGAATTAAATAAGAAATGCGGGTTCAGTTGCATCTTCAGTGTTTCCAATTCTGCAACAGTGCTTTGTTTTTCCAACTCGATCATTCGGAACCATGATTTGCTCAACTTTAACAAAGTGCTAACAGTATAAAATGTGAGTGTAAACAAGAAGATGTCAGTAAACTCATAATATGCAATGAAGTAATAAGCAGGGAAGACAAAGTCAATTAAATCATTAAATAATAAAATATTGAAAAATGTCCATCCAGAAATCATCATCAAGCTTGTTAGGCCATATAAGAAGTAGCTTCTTTTAACCAAAAATCTTGGAATTAAATAAAGAACATTCGTATAAACCACTCCAACAAGACCTAACATAAACATAGATGTATAAATAAAATCGATCTTACCTAGCGTGTCATTTAGCTGGAATACTTTTAGTAAAACATAAAAAGACAGAAGCCAGAAACTAATATGCTGATAGCCTCTTGACTTCCAATCCTTAAAATATGGTAAATTATTTAGTCTCATAAGGAGTTAAAATATCAGGGTCTAAAAATGCATCTTTATCATTTACGTATTTGGTAAAGAATTTCTGTAGATCATCAGTAGAAGCAGTTAATACAGCATCGCCATCGATCACTTCATGCTTAATGCGAATCTTATTTTCATCGAAAAGCTTCTCTATCCACTCACGATCCATCATAAAAACGCTAGGCTTGCCATCCTTAATTTCAAGTTTTCCAAAAGTATGAACTCCTAAAAGGTGAATTTGCAGAAAGTCGTTTAGGTTTTCGAGATGTTGGTTTTCGTTTGGGTAGAAATCCATGATATAAGTCCCACCCAGTTTGATGATATTTACAAGTATATTTGCGGAATCATTTGATGGAATATTATCATTCAGTTTACCCTGATCAATATAGGTTAAGATATAAGAGGGTTCATCCTGAACTTTTTGAAATTCCCATATGTTCTTTGAATCATCTAACCATTTACCAACAATTTCCGGAACTTCTATCCGATCTTCATCATGATAAATTGGATGTAAGGAAGGTATACAACCTGCAATAAATAGAATTACTGCAACAAGAATAAAATAAGTGTTCTTTGTTTTCATAACACGAGATTTAAAATTAATGAATATTTGAAAACAAAGAAAAAAGCTGCTGATTTGATTCTCAAGTTTATTCGTTGAATACCCTAATTTAAAGGTTGAATGTTATTCAATGTAGGTTTTCCATAGTAGACAAGACATTAGATAATAGATGTTAGATGCTAGACAAAAAAGGGAAGTTTTCAGTGAAAACTTCCCCAGTCTAATATCTATTGTCTATTTTCTAATCTCTGAAAAGGCCTAAGGCCCATCTCTAGCAATCTCATTCGTCGCGATGAACTGTATCTATTGAAAAAGCAGGCAAACACACTGCGATATATTCAGCACCATCAGGATGTGGCGTACTGTATTGCACCCATTCTCCTTTTTCGAGCATGATTGCATTACCGGCTTTTACTGTGAAAGTTTCAGTTTTAGTTTTTACAGTTAATTCACCTTTTAAAACCACGGTATATTCATTGAACTCAGGTGTTTGTCCGGGTTCTACCCAGCCGCCGGGACTTTTCATTTTAGCGATACTCACTTCGCTGGTATCTGAATTTACCCTTCCAAAGAATTCTTCGATAATCTTTGGTTTATTTCCGGCTGCTTCAATGACTGAAGCTTTTTCAATGAATTTTGCCATCTTAGAATCCGTTTAGATCCATTGTAACTGTTGGGATTAACAGTATTAATCCTAACAGAATTAAAACGATGATGAAAGGTGTTACCCATTTAACCCATTTCTCATAAGGAATCTTCGCTACACCAAGAACACCGATAAGGATACCTGAAGTTGGTGTGATCATATTTGTAATGCCATCACCAAACTGGAATGCCATGATCGTAGCCTGACGAGATAAGCCGATCAGATCAGAAAATGGTGCCATGATTGGCATTGTTAATGCAGCTTTTGCAGAACCAGAAGGAATGATAATGTTGATCATATTCTGAATACCGTACATAACTGACACTGTACCAAATTTCCCAAGATTACTCATTGAATCAGCTACAGAATAAAGCATGGTATCAATAATTTTACCATTCTGAAGAATGATGATAATACCACCGGCTAAACCAACAACCATGGCTGCTCCCATAATGTCGTTTACACCCTCCATGAAGAGTTTTACGATCTTATTTGGAGAATAATTCATAGCAATACCGCTTGCAAGACCCATAACGAAGAATAAGGTGGCGATTTCCATGATATACCAATGATATCCCATCACACCAATGATCAGGTAGAGTATAGTATAAATCAATAATTGTAAAATAAAGAAGTGAACAGATCTCCTTAATGACATCAATCCACTTATTGCAAACATTCCCGTAACAATAGGAATCACAGGCCATGTAACACTTGACTGACCAATACTTAAAGTAGACCAGGTGTTCACAAAACTGTAAATAACCATCACTGTAAGTACTAAACCATAAGCTGCCCATGCAGAAATAGGCGTATGATATTTAGTTTCTTCTAAACCATCTGCAGTTTTATCACGCCAGACCTGGTCACTCTCATAAACCAATGACTTTTTGGGGTTCCTCTTGATTTTTGATGCATACACTAGAACCCAGCCTATTCCAATGATATTAAAAACAATCCAACAGAAGAAACGATATTCAATTCCCGAGAATAGTGGAACGTCTGATAATCCTTGAGCAATTCCAATTGTGAACGGATTCAACATTGCACCGGCGAAACCTAAGCCGGCTGCGACGAAACAGATACTAACTCCAACTATTGAATCATAACCCATGCTTATTGCAAGAGGAACGAAGATAATAATGAATGCGATGGTTTCTTCACTCATTCCGAAGACGGCCCCGAAAATACTGAACACCAGCATGATCATTGTTAAAACAATATTATTCACACCGATAGCTTTGATCAATCTTTTTTTCTCTAATTTTTTGGTGAACTCAACAAATGAAAGTATTGCTACATCAATTGCTTTACTTGCGTTCATGATCCAAAAGGCTCCTCCAATTAATAAGATGAAGGCAATAATATCAGCTTTATCAACAAATCCATCAAAAATTGCAGAGAAAATCTGCCATGTTTGAGGCTCGTTCTCCATGTACTCGAATGATTCAGGAACAATAACAGTTTGGCTGCTTCCATCCGGCATCATTTTTTGTTCTCTTTTGAATTCTCCACCGGGAACGAACCAGGTGCAAATAGCCGCTATTACAATGATGTAAAAGACGATCACATAAGTGTGAGGTATTTTCTTATTCTTAAGCATTTGGTATATTTTAAATGAAGGGCTAAAATATGAAAAAAGATGTAGATTGATAACATGTATTACCTATCAAAATATGAATTGTATCGAATTATATCTTAGTATCTTTTTAATTGCTGTTGTTTCATTGTTCTATTGCTCAATTGTTATGGTATCAATTATTATATGAATTCCATAAAAATAACAATCGAACAATATAGCAATTGAACAATAAGTTCTACCTTAGTCTTATGTTTCTAATCTTTGGTGTAGGCGATAAAAAAGCAGAAGAATTTCAGGTCCAGAAAATGGAGCATTGCTTTCATTGTAACAATACAAGACATTGGACAGCCACAAAAGTAGCTGAACATGTTTCACTTTTTTTTTATTCCGGTAGTTCCTTATAAAACAACCTATTGGTATACTTGTCCGATCTGTAATCATGGGAGACAGGTGAATAAGGAGGAGTTTGAGAGGATGAGGATGGGCTATTAGCTGTTGGCTATTGGCTATTGGCTATTGGCTATTGGCTATTGGCAAAAATAATTTAATCAGTTTAGCAACCTTTTTTATCACTTTACATCTTATTAGAAATCAACCTATGAAAAAAGTACTTCTAAAACGCTATAATGCCCTACTGATCCTGATCAGTTCGCTCTTCGGACTATCAGCATGTGAGGAACCTGAGCCCATTGTAAAACCAATGTATGGGGTTAGTCCGGCATGTTTGAATAAGCAAGAAATTAGTATTGAAGAAGCATCACCTATTAAAAAGCCTATCCAAAATGAAAAAGATCATCATCNATAAATACAATCTGTTCATCGCATTCTTTCTTTCAATTCTCGGATTCGGGACTTCCTGTGAAAAGGATCAACCTTTAGAATATGGAGTTCCTTTAGCAAAATTTAAAGTCAAAGGGACAGTTACAAATCAATCCAGTACACCAATTGAAGGTATTCGAGTAGTGATGTTCCCTGACAGCACTTTGACTGATGCATCAGGTAATTATGAAGTTCTGGTTTTTAGAAGTCCACATGATCAAAATTTCTCTTTGAATTTCAAAGATATTGATGGTGCCACAAATGGAAGTTACATTCAGAAGGATACAATAGTTGAGTTTAAAAAGAATCAATTTCTAGGCGGTGATGGTGCTTGGGATGAGGGAGAAGTAGAAAAAACCGTTGATATTAAGCTAGAGGATCAATAATGGGTATCCGAATCTCCCCAAAAAAAAGAATTGCCCTTGGCTTGTATCGAAAATACAAGCAAAATCTACAAAAGCTACATCCACTTAAATATATTTTCTGGGAATGCACCTTAAAGTGTAACCTTAACTGCCTTCATTGTGGAAGTGATTGTAAGCAAGAAGCTGATGTTGCAGATATGCCTATAAAGGATTTCATTAAAGCTATTGATGACATTACACCAATTGTAAATCCAAACGAAACGATGATCGTTTTTACAGGAGGCGAACCTTTACTAAGAAAGGATCTTGAGAAATGTGGTCAGGCGCTTTACGAAAGGGGATTCCCATGGGGAATGGTTACAAATGGATTAGCGATGAGTGAGAAAAGACTTAACTCATTGTTGAATTCCGGAATGAGATCAGTTACAGTTAGCCTGGATGGTTTGGAAGAAGATCACAACTGGATGAGAGGAAATTCGAAAAGCTATCAGCAAGCGATAAATGCTATTGAGCTTCTAGCCAAGCAAGATGATCTGGTTTTTGATGTAGTAACTTGTATGAATCAAAAAAGCATCCATCAGATTCATGAGATCAAAGAACTCTTGATAAATAAAGGAGTTAAAGAATGGAGGATCTTTACCATATTTCCGATCGGTAGAGCTAAAGAACATTCAGAGTTAAAGCTTACACCTAAACAATTCAAATGGTTATTTGACGAGATGGCAGCAATTCGTAATGAAGATCGTATCAAACTTAATTATGGTTGTGAAGGCTTTCTGGGAGGCTATGAAACAGAGATCCGCGATAATATGTTCCTGTGTGCTGCAGGAATTCATGTGGCTTCAGTAATGATCGATGGTTCGATCTCCGCATGTCCGAATCTCAGATCAAATTTTGTTCAGGGGAATATTTATAAAGATAGCTTTAAAGAGGTTTGGGAAACCAAATACGTCAAACACCGAGATCGTTCATGGGCACGTAAAGGTGAGTGTTTACACTGCGATAAGTTTAAATACTGTGAAGGTAATGGGATGCACCTCAGGGATGAAAATGAGGATTTAATTTTCTGTCACTATAACACATTAAAAGAAGCAGAAAAGCTATAATAGAAGTGCGAATTGATTATCTTTACTTGAGATCAACTCGACCAAATTATGCACTATTCCTGTGAAGAACAAATCATCCTGAACAAGTTCAAACCCTGGCGTAAAAGAATTCATGAAATTATTTTTGGTTATGAAACACATGCAGGCAAACTATTTGATGTTATACTGATGTTCGCCATTATACTTTCAGTTATCGTCGTTATGCTGGAAAGTGTAAACAGGATCAACCTATATTATGGCTTCGAGTTAAGATCCATTGAATGGGTTTTTACTGTTCTTTTTACAGTTGAATACTTTGGGCGCATTATTTCTTCACCCAAACCTATAAAGTACATATTCAGCTTTATGGGAATTGTGGATCTGTTATCGATCATTCCAACCTATTTTAGTTTATTCATTGAAGGTGCACAGCTATTACTGATCATACGATTTGTTCGTCTTGTGAGAGTTTTCAGGATCTTAAAACTCAGTCGTTATATCAGAGGAGCAAGAATGCTAGGAGAGGCTTTAAAAGACAGTAAACATAAGATCATTGTGTTCTTTAGTTCGATCATCATTATTGTAGTCATCATGGGAACTTTGATGTACATCATTGAGCATGGCGATAGTGGTTTCGATAGTATTCCAAGAAGTATTTACTGGGCTATTGTTACGATCACAACCGTGGGTTATGGAGATATTGCACCAACAACAGTATTAGGTCAAACAGTAGCTGCATTTTTAATGATCGTTGGATATGCGATCATCGCCGTACCGACAGGCATTGTCACATCAGAAATGATGCGTGCTGATGGTCGTAAAAAGAATCCAATTTGTAATGAATGTGGTAAACTAAGTTCAATCAACATGCCAAATTATTGCTATAATTGCGGGTCAAAAATGTAGTTAGATACTGATATCATAACATATTAGATGCTGCAAATAGCGCAAGTACAACTTCCCATTAGCGACAACAGGCACTGTCCAAGCAAGATGTCTAACATTAGGGATCGCTGATTTGACTTCACCTACTTTCTCCAATTCATTTGGGTTAGGTTTTACAAGGCTTAAATTACCTTTAAGATCAAGGGTGATCAAATACCCTCCGGCGAAGATGGTTGTTCCCTGACCAAGTTCTATAGTACTCCATTTGATCTCTCCACTTTCAATTTCAATGCACAGAAAATCACCTTTGGGCCTGCCACTTTCACCGGAATATCCATATAAATAACCGTCCACCTCAATAGGATCAGAATGTTGTGGTTGATAATCCTTATTTGTCCATAAAATTTCATAATTATCAACATTGGCTTTAACAAGCTGAGCACCCATGCCATAACCTGAGGCGTGTAAAATCTTATCTCCTAAAACCAGAGGTGTTGTTGCATTCACACCGTAACTTGTTTCATAAGGTACAGTCCAGAGTACATTACCAGTATTAGGTTGAATTAAAGATAAACCTGATCCATGATAGATAAGTAGATAAGTCTGATCCTCAAGTTCTATCAGATTAGCAGCTGAAAAGCCTGCAGGACCTTCAAGTGCTGTCCAAACAATTTTACCTGTATATTTATCATATGCTTGAATAGTATTTGTTCCTCCACCCTGAATGATCAGCAGATCTTCGTATATAAATGGAGTAGCAGAATATCCCCAATTAGGTTCTTCTCCGCCAAGATCTGTCGTCTTTTTATGCCAAACCAATTCACCATCATATAGCTTCCAGCAAACAACATCACCGCTTCTTCCGAATGTATACACAAATTCTCCATCGATAACCGGTGTTGCTCTGGGACCAGGGCCATGACTCGAATTGGTTTCTGCAGCATACTTATTCTCCCAAATTAGTTCTCCCGTTTCAGAATTCAAACAGAAAAGAAGATCATGATCTTCATCTCTGCCAGGCACAATTAATCGATTCCCCTGAACAACCACTGAAGACCAGGTAGCTGTTCTGTTATCCTGGCAAAGAAAATCAACAGACCATAGCTTTGTCAGCCCATTGTTCCAATCAGTCTTAATACTTTCCATATTACTTTTTCCATCCAGAGCAGTGCCGCGCCAGTTTGGCCAGTCAAGCGCATCAGTGTTTATTGGAGGGAACTTATCCGATTGCTCAGGAATAGCACTACTTTCGCCCAGAGATTCGCTTCCGGCTACATGTAAATAAATTTCATATCCAAAATATCCAACTGCAATAAGGATTACTGCTACGACGATCAGGACGATCTTCCAAATTCTTTTCATTAATAGATTAATTAGGGTTATGCCTATAAAGATACCTTATAATATTGAAGACGAAAAAGCGTTCTGGATATTTCAATAAAATAGACAATTGTAACAAATCCTCTGTCCCGGGCGTCTAAACTCTAGTTTAGAAACGCTAGCTATTTAACAAAAACCAAAAACAATGAAAAAGATCTTCTTAATGGCTGTGATCAGCCTTTTTCTGTGTGTAAACCTAAATGCACNGGATCGTGAATATTCCTTTAAAGAAACTTATGATGTTGGCTCAAAAGCTGAATTAAGCATAAAAACCAGTGATGGATTCATCGACGTACTACCTTCCGACAAAAATGAAATTGAAGTTTATTATATCGTCAGAAAAGGTAATCGATTTATGGATATCGATCGTCGTGAACTTGAAAGAGAACTTGAAGTGAATGTTTATCATCATGGCAATGAACTCAGAATTGAGATCCGACATCCAAATATGAGATGGAATAATTGGAAAAACAGGTACAATGTTTCTTTTGAAGTTTATGTTCCTAAACAAACGATGTGCACTTTACAATCTTCAGATGGGAATATCTATTTAAGAGATGTTGAAGGAGATCAATATTGCAAGACTTCTGACGGTAATATCAAAGTGAAAAACATTCTTGGAGACTTAGAAGCAAAGACTTCTGATGGGAATGTTTCAGTAGGTCAGGTCACAGGTAGAGTTGAACTTAAAACAAGCGATGGAGATATACTTGCAGATAATATTACGGGTGATTCAGAATTCGTAACCAGTGATGGAGATATTGATCTCTTTGATGTTCGCGGTGATACTTATGTTCACACTTCAGACGGAAGCATCAAGTTCAGAGACTTAGTTGGATCGATCAGTGGAAGAACTTCAGATGGTAGTATTAACGGTAATTTTATGAAGTTAAAAGGCAACATCGAGCTTAGAACCAGTGATGGAGACATTAAAGTTACTATTCCAGATGGATTAGGTTTGGAGTTAAGATTAAGAGGAGAAAGAGTATATACAGAACTTCGAAACTTCTCAGGAAACCATAGCAAGAAAAGCATAAAAGGAACTGTTGGTAATGGTGAGTTCTTAGTTGACTTATCAACTTCCGATGGAAGAATTACTTTAGATTATTATTAGTCTAGATAATAGATTATAGACAATAGATAAAAGCGGCTTTAGGCCGCTTTTTTTCTTTCTGTTCTTTTCTTGATAAAAGAACCAAAATCAAGGCTTACATAAAAACATCACTCGTCTTTTTGTAAAACCTAAGTGCGGCCGGGTGATCTTCGAATAAATTCTCAGCTACCCGGTCTTACTAAGGTTTCACTTCAATCCATTTAATGTTTTTCTGAATGCCTGTCCTTTTTATTTTGTGTCCTTGACTTTATTACTTTTAATATACAAAAAAGGGAGTAAAATAATTTTACCCCCTTTTCTAATTTCTATTGTCTATTTTCTAATAGTTTAATTCTTCGGTAACAATAACCCATTAAATAGAAGTTTATAAGCTCCTTGTGTTGAAGCTCTAAACTGTGGTCCAAATCCATAAAGAACAAACTGTCCTTTCCCTTTTTGTAACCAAACCATTACTGTTTTATTGCTAAGTTTTTCTTCTTTCTCAATATAACCACTCATTAATATATCCTTTTCAGGGAAAGTAGCAATTGCTCTTCTGTCCATATCAAATCTTGGAACTGAAGTTCTGAATACATAATTTCCACGGAAGAATACACCAATTTCTTCAGGTAAACCATACGTTAAAGGATGATCTTGCTTAAGCTTGATCTTTACCAATGAACCCGGACAATATAATCCTTCTCTTTGAAGATTTCGTCCAATATTTCTATATGGTAGACTGAATGATTCTGTTTCTTTTTCACGCTTAATTTTGAGTGTCCCTTCAAATAAAGCAGTAGAACCTCCCCATGAAAGTACGATCCCTCCTTTATCAATAAAGGTCATGATCTCTTCTTTACCTTTCGCTCCCATTCCTTTGGAATACTCCGGTGGATAAGATGATGGAGCATAAGAACCATCACTGTATTGATATTTACCTGCCATTAGCGTGCTTTTACGAGTATCTGGGAATACAATCACATCATAATTTTCAGCAACTTTAGCAGTAGGTATCTGATGCGGCCTTAAAACAGTATAATCAACTTGATAATTATCAAAAATAAAGCGAACCCAACCGGCATCCATATCATGCATATAAGTTTCTACCAATGCGATTCGTGGTTTATTAACTTCTGATGTTTTAATTTCAGGTTTATTATCAAGATATGCAGGCTTTACATTTAAATCATTCAGTAATGACTCAAGCTTCTTTGATTTTTTAAATAAGAAGCTACCTTTTGGATAATCTTTGTAGTCCTCCTCAATTCTAGAGACTTTAACGCCTTGAGTAAGAGCGGCAAATACAACCTTGAAGCTTTCATTATTATTAACACTCACGAGTACATTGGAATACTTCTCAGCAACTTCATCATTGAGAGTATAATCCATACCAACTTCCTTCATTTTTTTGCTTAGGTCAACATATCCTGCATTTATCTCATGCGCTTCTACATTTCTATGTAGTGGTAATGACCAACTTGCGATATCATAAGGTCTCATGATCTCTCCATTAGGTCTGAATCGTCGAACAGGGAATACTTGCTTCTCCATTACCTCCTTAATAAAGGCTCTGAAAGGATGAGACATTGGAATTACAATATCTCCTGTTTTATATGTATGATGACCAATCTTCGCAGCTTCCGTTAATTCGAATACTGCAACACCATGTTCATTCATTAATCTAACAAGATTAACCAATTCACTTTGATCTCTTTGATCTTTAGGCATAACATAGAAGAAAGGAGCTTGAGTTTTCCCTTTTTCTACCTCAGTTTTAGCAATATCGCTTCTGAATCTTAAGATCGATTCTTTATGCAGATAAGATGTTTTGAGAAAGGACATTGTCGACGACACCTCATAATTGACAATATCACCTAATCTCCACCATCCGCCCGGCCATGGCTTAAGGAAATTGATACTCTTTTTATACTCTGCTAAGCCTTTACCGCCAACTCTTAATTCATTTGGTTCAATATAGATCGGTGATGCAGTTCTTACACTTGCAGCTTCTGTTAATAAACCGATTACATTTTTCCAGATACATGTTTCTGTAGCTCCTGGCCAATAATCGTCGAAGATGTAGCTTTGTGCGATTCCTTCAAGACCTTCATTCGTCATGTCCATAGTGGCATTTGTACCAAAAAGGTTGATCCATGTCCATAATTCTGCATCCACATTTTGAGCGATTGGATCGTGAGGTGGTGCAACAAAATATCTAACTCCCGTAGATCCCATTTGGTGTTTTTCGACCATTACCTGAGGGAACCAATCAAGATTGTAAATCGCAGCTACCGCCTTATTATCTTTTTGAGATAAAGTAACAAAGTCGCGATTAATGTTATGACCAACATATTCATGGTAAACACCTGGTAATGAGCTTCCTTCCAGTTTTGTGCCTTTATACTTAAGATAGTTCTCAACGATCATATTCATCCCATCAGGATTATGACAAGGAACCATCATATAAACTACTTCATCTAACCATTTATCAACCTCAGCATCTTTTGTAGTTAAAAGATCGTATGCGATCAAAGGAGCTGATTGTGATGGACCAACTTCAGTAGAGTGCATTGATAAAGTTGCTAAGAAGAAAACCTTTCCTTCATCAACCAAATTGTTTACTTCAGATTCCGACAAACTTGCATCCTTAGCCAAAGCCTTATTGATCTCTTTCAAACGATCCAGATTTTCAATATTCTTAGCAGAAGAGAAAAAAGCTAAATAAATCGGTTTCCCCATAGGAGATTCGCCGATGTTTATCATTTTAAGTTTTGGTGACGCTTGATCCAATTGTTGTAAATAAGAAATCAATTGCTCATAATTGATCAATTCACGGTCGGCGCCGGGCTTAAATCCAAAATAATCTTCTGGTTTTACAATCTGAGAATAGGAAGTAATTGAGCAAATAATGCTAAAAATGAATAGCATAAGGAGGATTCTTGCTCTCGAAACGATAGAGTTCATAATCAGGGGTTTAAGGTAATAAGTTAATACTAGTACTAAAACAATATTACCACTTTTTCAGGAAAGATATCTTGCTTTACATCATTGAATTATATCAAAATAGAGGAATCGGGAGATTCAGGGTATAAGCTTGGGGAAAAACTATATAAAATGATTGAAGATTGAAGATTGGAGATTAACGATTGAAGATTTGAAATAGGGAAACTAGGAAATCGCCCTTCGCTGCGCTCTGGATTTTAGTGATTAATAATTGGAAAACAATGGAACAATTTAGCAGTTTAGCAATTCAACAAAGAAGCAATTCTTAAGAATGAAATTTGGAAACTAGGAAATTGAGAATCTGTAAATCACTAACAATTTAACAGTATAACAATACAGCAATGAAACAGTGAAACTATGAATTAACGTATTCCATAATCGCATCCATATCCTTTTCCTTCATGCCATCAATGAAATAGAGATTATCGTATACGCCTTCGAGATTTCCATATTTTAGGAAGGATGACCAGATATGTTCGATATACCAGTCAGGTTCGGGACCCCATCTATCGTCTTCTGCTTTTCTTTCGAGGAATAGTTTCTTAGGAATTTGAATGAAGATCTGCTTGTTGTACAGATCAACCAACTCATTAAGATAGAATGCAAACAATCCTTCAGCTATCACAACATCATGCGTTTCTTTGTAGCGATTTACATCGGCAATAAATTCTTTAAAGTTGATAGATCTGGGGCATTCCCAGTCGGTCATGTTTTTGATCTTTGGGATCTGGCTTTGTGGATATACATAATCGTCCTGGCAAAGAACAATGCATTCTTTTTCGGGAGACAATTTCTCTACGATCCTTTTCGACAAAGTAGATTTGCCTGCATTACTTACACCACCGATTCCTATGATCATGTTAAAAAAAAATAGAACACGGATGACACAGATTTTTGCGGATTATCCGCGGATATCTGTACCATCCGCGTTATCTGTGTTCTATATATTTAGAATAATTCGTCGTATTTCGTCCAGAAAAGATCTCCTAATTTCCAGGCTTCCTTAACTGCTTTATTTGCGTGTTTGAAAGAATACTCCTGAAGGAATGCATTTCCTTTCTTAGGATTCTTCTTAAATAGTTCTAAAGCTTCAGCTTCGATATTCTTTTGATTTGCAAATAACTCCTTTTGCATTGGTCCGAATACTGCTTCTACATCATGACGAGCATCACCCCATCTTTGAGAAACCAAAGTACTCATTCTGTTAAATGCCCACCAAGCTGACTCCTGCGTATAACCATTCGGACGACCAGGTGTTTTGTAAGAAACAGGCATGTCATCAATTCCACAATAGAAAGGAACATAAACTGAAGTCATTGCATTATCTTGAGCTAACCAAACTACGCCACCAATATTATCAGGTAACCAATCACGGCACTGAATGATCGTTGCATACATTGTATACCAACGAGCAATGGTACGTTCGCCACGCCAGCCCCAGCCACCGTTGATCTTATGTAGTTTATTCGCCTCATAAGGCAAGTTAGGATTTGCAAGAGGAGATTTTACAGCTTTTCCATCTTCACCTTTTACAAGCATGTCTTTAGTCATATCGAAAGGAGTATCTTCATAATAATCCTGGAATACAGTAACCAGCTTTTCTAAGGTAACTTTTTCATCAGGTTTTACAGAAAAAGGATAGTTCTCAGCATAAGGATCAAGTTTTAAAGAAGGAGCTAAAAGATCAAAAATTCTCCACTCACGTCTTCTTGCAGCTAATGAAGTTCTGCTTTCAGGAGCATAAGCATAGCAAAATCTGAATTCACCATCCTCAGGATTCCACCAGCCATTTTCTTTTGCTACTTCAAATACATTCTCAGAAGCCATAAAGTGATCTTTATCTTCTAAGTTGATCTCTTTTATGGTAGATGCATTTACATTGCATGAAATGTGATCATCCGGAACGCGTTGTGCTACCCAAACAGCACCAACTTTCCCTTTACCGGGACCAACGATCTCCAGATGCCAAACCTCGTTCTTATCAGCAATCGTCAATGCTTCACCTGCATCATTCCATCCATATTCTTTTAATAACTCACCGGCCATTTGAATAGCCTGACGAGCAGTTGTACATCTTTCAAGCATTAATTGATTTAAACGTTGACAATCGATCAAACCGGCGTCAGATTGCAATTCTTCCCGACCACCAAAGGTTGACTCCCCCATTGCTAATTGATGTTCATTAATACATGGATAAGCAGTGTTCATAAATTTAAAAGTGTGCTCAACTTGTGGAATTCCACCAATTGGTTTATGCTCATAGGTCGGCATTGCAAAATCATTATTGGCAACACGCTTAAACATTGGCGACATAGCGCCTTTCTTATGCTTTTTCGCTGGAACAACATCCATCCATGAGCGGGTTCTGTGACTATCGTCAGTATGTGAAGTAATTACAGATCCATCAAAGGAAGCTAATTTACCCACTGTGATAGAAGTACAACCTTCAGGGAACCCACCTTCCCAATCACTTTTATCAACTTGTGCAAAAGTCATTGTAGTTGTCAATGCCAATGCAACTAAACTTAGTTTAGAAATAATTTTTTTCATTTATCTATTTATTTTAACCATTCAAACATTTCATAGTGTTCATTGCTCATTCCAACAGCTTTATAAACCTTCTGAGCATTTATATTTGTCTTATCAACATACAAACGTATTCCACGATAACTACTTGTTTTCACCATTTCCTCAAAATACTGATACAATTCCTTGAACAAACCCTTGCCTCTGTATTTCTTTAATACAAAAACCGACTGAAACCAGATTACCATACCATTTCTCCAGTCACTCCACTCAAAAGTCGTCATCATGGATCCACCAATTTTTCCATCAAATTCCATAATGTAATATTTACCTTTGGAAGAGTCGTCAAATACTGCTTGAACACCTTTGGTAAGAATCTCTTCATCGAGTTTAAGATCTTCAGTTTCCAATGCCATCTTTAACTGAAAATCAATAATGTAAGGTGCGTCAGCAGGTGTAGCTTCACGTATCTTTATCATATAGTCGTATTTTAGGCACATAAAAGTAAAACTTATTCAAATACCGTAAAAACTTTTTAATATTTCTTTAATTTTGCGGAGAATTAAAACCTTTAGGGATGAGCGACCAGATCAAACATGAATGTGGAATTGCATTAGTAAGATTACTAAAACCTTTAGAGTATTATCTTGCTAAGTACGGGACAGCGGTTTATGGATTAAACAAATTGCATTTATTGATGCAGAAGCAACATAATCGCGGGCAGGACGGAGCAGGTATTGCAAATATTAAATTTGATTTGCCTCCGGGCAATAAATACATCAATCGTTTGCGTTCGAAAAGCTCAACTTCCATAAAAGATATTTTCAATCAGGTTTATGATAAGCTTGAGGTGGTGAAGAAAGAATCTCCGGCAAGATTGAATGATCCTGACTGGCTTAAGCAGAATGTTGATTTTGTTGGTGAATTATATATTGGGCACTTACGTTATGGAACCTTTGGCAGCAACTCGATTTCATCATTCCATCCATTTGTACGAAAGAATAACTGGAAAACGAAAAATCTTGCCGTGGCAGGAAACTTCAATCTGACCAATATGGATGAGTTATTCAATAATCTGGTTGAATATGGACAGTATCCTGTAGAAACTTCAGATACAATTACTATTCTGGAAAAGATCGGTCATTATCTTGATGAAGAGAATGAGATGTTGTATCAGAAATATAAAAGTGAAGGTCACGCCAAGATTGATATTACGGATATGATCGCGCAGAATCTGAATGTAGGAAATATACTTACAAATGCCTCGAAAAGGTGGGATGGTGGATATGTAATTACAGGGATGATTGGCCATGGTGATGCCTTTGTAATGCGCGATCCATCAGGAATCAGACCTGCATTTTATTATCAGGATGATGAGGTGGTGATTGCTGCTTCTGAACGTCCTGTGATTCAAACGGCATTCAATGTTCCTATTGAAGAGATCAAAGAACTTGATCCGGGAACGGCAATGATCGTTAAGAAAAATGGTGAGGTGCAGCATACTGTTGTTCGTGAACCTCTGGAAAGAAAAGCATGTTCATTCGAACGTATATACTTCTCACGCGGTACGGATCAGGATATTTATAAAGAGCGTAAGAAATTAGGAAGCTTACTGGTTCCTTCAGTGCTTAATGCCATCAATCATGATTTTGAGAACAGTGTATTCTCATATATTCCAAATACGGCTTCTGTAGCATTCCGTGGACTCATGGAGGAAATGGAAGACTTCTGTAATCAGGTGAAAAAAGATCGCATCAAGGAATTGGGAAGTAATATTACTGATGAAGAGCTTGAAAAAGTCATGGCGCTTAAACCACAGATCGAAAAGGTTGCTGTTAAGGATTTAAAGCTTAGAACTTTCATTACAGAGGATACTCAACGTGATGATCTGGTAGCTCACGTTTATGATGTGACTTATGGTACTGTAAAGAAAGCAGATAATTTGGTAGTGCTTGATGATTCTATTGTTAGAGGAACTACTTTAAAACAAAGTATTCTGCGAATTCTAGATCGATTGAACCCAAAGAAGATCGTTGTTGTGTCATCAGCTCCACAGATCAGATATCCGGATTGCTATGGAATTGATATGGCAAAACTAAACGACTTTATTGCTTTTAAAGCTGCCATAGAACTTTTAAATGACACCAAGCAAGCTCATATCATTAATGAGGTTTATATCAAGTGTAAAGAACAGGAAAAGCTTCCTAAGGAAGAGATCGTAAACTATGTGAAAGAGATTTACAAACCTTTCACTGCTGAACAAATCTCACAAAAGATCGCTGAACTTCTTACACATAAAGACTTGAATGCAGATGTAGAGATCATCTACCAAAGCATAGAAGACTTACATGCAGCTTGTCCTGATAATCAAGGAGATTGGTACTTCACAGGAAACTACCCAACTCCCGGAGGTAATAGGGTTGTAAACAAATCCTTGATCAATTTTATTGAGGGAAGAAACGAGAGAGCCTACTAGATTGAACGATTAGGTGATTAGGCGATTTTCGATCTAATATTTAATATCTTCCACCCTATGGTAATAGATAGAAATTGATTTAAAGTGTGTTGTTAACAATATAGAATGGATCATAAATATCTAATCTATTAAATTTCAGTTTTGCTACCAAATCCAAAAAAATCTCAAACTCAGTAAAAACTTTTAACTTGATTTTTATATTATCAGGATTAATTGTTTTTTGCATAACTCAATGGATTATGTAGAATTATTTTGGAATAATATGTTTGATATTATAAGGCCATATTAATTTAGTCTGAGTATAAATTGGATAAATTAAATGTTATACTTGTGACATTTTATACGAAAATGGCATCTACGTTAAATAAGTAACTAATTCTCAAGCATTTCAAGTAGTGATAATTTAATTTATTCTAACTAACGATTACAGAAATAAATTCAGGATCACTTCGCATATTAAATCTTAATTACATTAACAAATACATTCGTGTCATGAAATTAAATACAATCGGACTAAGGATAGTATTTCTGTCTATATTTTATGTGTTGGTAGTCAACACTGGGTGTAGTAAAGAAAATATCATAAATGATCTCTATCCATTTAAGATTCATTACGTAATACTTAATGAACAAGGAATAGAGACCAACAGAATTAAGGAAGGAAATAACTTTTATATCCAATTCTCAATTAAGAATACAAGTGGTAAAGATGTTTTAATCACAAATCATCACAGTTTTGCAAATAATGAATTATTTAATGTCTATAGACTTGACAACGAAAACAATATTACAATAGTAGAAAATCAAGCAATGCAAGGTATTTGTTTGGATGTTGGCGGGTGTTTTAAAGAAGCAGACATTAAAGTACCATGGGTAAATGAGAGGGATACCGTAATTGGGTTAATGTGTTGTAATTATGAGTTAATGAAACGAAAGCATTTACCTATCGGAAAATACATGCTACAATATACAGGAAATATAGAATATGACTTTACAACTGGAAATAGCGAAACAGATTCTTCAAAGACTGGAAATTATAATATTAAATACGAATTTGAAATTATAAAATAACATTATGAAAAACATTATAGTTAACCCGTTGTGCATTTAGCGAATAAATGAAAAAGTTGTTCATTAAACGAATAAAAAATCGTATATTTAATTAAGTATCAATCAATTAAATGCATGAACAA
>PARP01000031.1 GCA_002711565.1 Bacteroidota bacterium | reverse complement strand
CTGGCCAGCGGGTAAGTTCACCCCATTCTTTTTTAAAGATAACTTCTTGAATTACCTAAATGCAAAACTAAAGGCCATTGGGGCCAAAGGAGCTCAGATTCCTGAGCTAAAAGATCGTTTAAGGATGTTGTGCAAACAATTAATATTAAGATGTATCGTAGTGTTCTCATATTTATTTTAGTACTGAGTACAAAGTATAAAGTACAAAGACGGGTTTTCTATTATCTATTGTCTAATATCTAACATCTAATCTTCTATACAGTAAATTGCATTATGGCCTCTAATGATCAATTTGTCTTCAACTATGATTGGTGATGCATCAGTTTGATCCTGTAGAGCATTTATGCTGATCGTTTTAAAGCTGCCTCCGGCTTCAATAACTGCACATCTACCTCTTCGATCTAAAAAGTAGATATGCCCATCAGCAACTATTGGTGATGCGTAGATATTCCCAAGATTTCCGGGTCGTTGACCTGAATAGTATTCTTTGCCAGTGTATAGGTCTACACACGAGATAGATGTTCTATTGTGATCGATATAATAGACTTTCCCATCATAGATCTGAGGTGTGCAAACATAGGGTGTGCTATGATTCTTTTCCCAAAGTAATGCGGAAGGTGGATTTACTCCTGCATCCAGTTTCTTAAGATCCAAGGCCTGCATTTTATCGCCGCCCCAATAACCAGTATTAAGAATTAAAATATCATCTTCAAAGGAAGGTGTAGTAATAATGCTACTACCTAATCCACTAATTCTCCATAATTGTGCACCATTGTTTATATCGTATCCAATACTTCCTTTATGACCAGGTACAATGATGTGAGTATATTTCTTTCCTTCATAAACAATAGGAGTCGCCCAGCTGATCTCCTCATTTCTTCTCTTCATCCAACGGGATTTTCCTGTTTTTACATCAAAAACCTGGATGTTGGAATTTCCATCATGGTCATAAACCACTATAAGATTGTCTTTGTATAGAAAAGGAGAACTCCCTTCACCCTGAGCATAAGGATCTTTAAAGCCGTAATTTATGTAATCCTTTTTCCAAATGATATTCCCACCCATGTCTAAGCAAAACAATCCGTATGAACCTAGAAATGCGATCACATATTCGCCATCAGTTATACAAGAGGCAGAAGCATAGGTATTAACTGCATGGATCTTTGCATGAGATTCTTTTTGTGTAAGTTTCTTTTGCCATTGGATCTTTCCGTCTTTTCTGTTGATGGCATAAGCATAGAATGCGACTTCATTATTGGATTGTCTGACTGCTGAGGTGAAAAAAATCAAATCACCGGTAGCAACTGGTGTCCCTAATCCCTCACCGGGAATATTAGTTTTCCATTTTATATTTTTTGATTCACTCCATTCTATTGGGGGATTACCTTTTGCGATACCATTCATATCTGGTCCACGCCATTGTGGCCAATGAAGTTCTTGGGCACTAACTTGAAATCCAAGTGATAAGAGTAAAAGTGCAAGTAAATGCTTTTTAAAAGTTGTCATCTGTTCATCATTTTATGAAAGTAAAAATATGATGATCAGGAAATTGTAGAATTTATTTAACAGCTAATTAAGGATTAGAAATGTATTTCTTGATGGATGTTAAGAATGTTGAGTGACAAAAGTGACTAAAGTGCTCTAGAGTGCCTAAAGTTTGTGTCGATATCTAATTTGTGAGAATTAAGATAAAAGCCATTTTTTCGCTTCTTCAATATCATCAAAAAACCTTAAAACACCACTAGACCAATTTTGAGAAACAGTATCAGCAAAGTCATATTTCTCATGATCCTGATTATATATCACTGCTCCTGTATATTTATAACCAAATCCTAAACTGTTAAGATACTTAGCAATGCTGTTGATCTCAAGATAACTAGCTGTAAACTCACAATCTCTATGATCCATGATCAGTTTAGTGCAATTGTTTTTATCTGCTAGCTTAACACCATCTCTAAGAAACTTCCCGGTATCTTTTATAGAATAATGACCAGTGGTTACTACATAAACAAAATGTTCATCACTATTATATGAAACACTATACATAGGATTTTATTAAGGTTAATTATAGGTAAGTTACGAAATAATAATGCTAGAGTGAAGATAAATAAGATGTAACTGCTAAATCCTTTTTTTGAAATAGTTGAACAAAGCATAGAGTGAAAACAATGCCCAGACAGCTTCAAGAACAACAAAAGGCCAAAAGCTAACTAATACAGAAGCTAAACATGCCAATCCTGCCCCAATAAGATTTAATAGAATGAATGCAAGATGATCTTTGCTTATGTAATTGAGAATATTAAGCACAAAAGCCAGAAGTATCTGAAATACTCCGATCGTTCCTATCCAATCTGCAATAGTCATGATCTATCTTAATATTCGAATGTACCGTATTCAGAAACAATCTGTACAGATTTACCTTCAGAAGCTTCAACGCGCCCAATGATCTGTGCAGGAATATTGAATGATTCAGAGATCTTGATCAGATCTTCAGCAATTTCCTGAGGAACATATAATTCCATGCGATGGCCCATATTAAATACCTTATACATTTCAGCCCATGGCGTATTGGATTGCTCATGGATCATTTTGAAAAGCGGAGGAATTGGGAACATATTGTCTTTGATCACTCTAAGATTCTCAATGAAATGTAAAACTTTGGTTTGGGCTCCACCACTACAGTGTACCATTCCATGAATATCTTTACGATATTTCTCAAGCATTTTTATGATCACAGGAGCATAAGTTCGGGTAGGAGAGAGGACCATCTTTCCTGCGTCTACACCTTCAACTTCAGTTTTATCAGTCAGCTTTACACCTCCTGAATAACAAAGATCGTCAGGAACAGCAGGATCATAGCTTTCTTTGTATTTATCCGCTAAATATTTTGCGAATACATCATGGCGAGCAGATGTTAATCCATTACTTCCCATACCACCATTATATTCAGTTTCGTAGGTAGCTTGTCCATCAGAAGCTAATCCAATAATTACATCTCCGGCTTGAATTCTGTGATTTGAGACAACCTCATCACGTTTCATTCTTGCTGTAACTGTAGAATCAACAATAATTGTTCTAACCAGATCTCCAACATCAGCTGTTTCACCTCCTGTAGAATAAATGCCAACACCATGTCCACGCATCTCAGCTAAAAATTCTTCGGTACCATTGATAATTGCGGCGATAACTTCACCAGGAATTAAATGTTTGTTTCTGCCAATTGTAGATGATAGTAAGATATTATCAGTAACACCAACGCAAAGCAGATCATCCAGATTCATAACAACAGCATCGATAGCTATACCTTTCCAAACAGANANATCTCCNGTTTCTTTCCAGTANANATATGCNAATGANGATTTTGTGCCTGCTCCATCAGCATGCATAATATTGCAATAATTCTCATCACCGCCGATTATGTCAGGTATGATCTTACAGAACGCCTGTGGATAAAGTCCTTTGTCGATGTTTTTTATCGCATTATGTACATCCTCTTTCCCTGCGGAAACTCCTCTTTGCTGATATCTGGATTCGATTGGCATGTCGTTTTATTTGAATATGAGTTCTTTACTTTCGTTATCAATGGTGAAAACCCCAAATCTGAATAATGTTGAAGTTCCGATTACAAAATTAAAATCTAATCTGTTATCTACCTCAATTTCTACGTTTTTTATTACTTTATTTGCGATACTTAGTTCTTTTAGGATGAAAATCGCATGATTTTGTATTGTTCCCTCCGCCAGAACTTCTTCGGGATTCCCAATAAAATCTTTACGTTCTATTAAACCTTTGTTATATAGACGCAGAGCTTGTCTTAGTCCTATTAGAGGTTTCGATTCTTCTTTAAGTGTGAATAATACTTTTACTCCATTTAAATACGAGTCTGCTTGAACATAGCCCGAATCTGCATGGAATTCAAAAGGCATAATGCGGTTATTGGAATTATACAGATCTCTATTTAAAGTTGTCCGTGGTTTATTCTTCGGAACAAAATCTCTTCCGATCACCCTGAACTCAGTTCTTCTGTTCAATGCATGTGCGGCTTCTTTTACTTCATTGGATGGTAATGCGCCTATGAAGTTTTCATCCAATACCATTTCTTTGAGAAAATCATAACCAGCGCGATAGATATTTTTATCTAATTTACGTGCTTGACGTTCTCCATAACCTTTGGCAACTAGTCGTTCAGGATCTATACCACGAATGATCAGATAGTCAACCACAGAACGGGCACGACGCTGAGATAAGATATCATTGCTTTCCTCTGTATCGCGGGAATCGGTATGTGCACCTAACTCAATAATTAAAGTCTCATTATCTTCTAACGTCTTTATCAATCCGTTTAAGGAATCCTGATATTGTGGTTTGAGATCCCATTTCCCCAGATCATAAAGAATGTCAGGTAATACGATCGGTGTTTCCGGAATAGGTTCCAATTCATAATCGTTGATGAAATCTTTACTGCTGGCTAGTCCAATAGTGCTTATCGTATCTTTTAAGGTGAAATAATCATTATTAGAAAGGGTTAAAAGATACTCTTGTTCGATAGCGATCTTATTCTTTCCAAACTCATACTTTCCTTCTTTATTCGTTAATACAGCTGATGAGATGCCATTCATTCCGGTTAATTTTACCTTGATATCTCTGATCAGTGTATCATTTTGTTTGTCTTTTACCGTACCATTCAAAAAAAGTTCAATTACCGGATAATAGAATGAGTAAATGTCATCATTTCTAGATCCTTTTCTATTTGAGGCAAAAAAGCCTTTCTCTTTTTCAGGATGAAAGATCATTGAGAAATCATCTTTACTGCTGTTGACAGGATACTTAAGATTTCTAACATTAGTCCATGATTTTCCTTCTTTATTGGCTTTCATGATGTCCAGACCACCCATTCCAATATGACCATCAGACGAAAAATATAAAGCTGTGTCATTTCTTAGGAAAGGAAAAACTTCATCTCCGGGTGTATTAACTTCCGGGCCAAGATTTATAATGTTTCCAAAAGAACCATCAGCTGATGTACGAGTTGCCATCCATAAGTCACGTCCACCCTGACCACCCTTTCTTTCAGCTGAAAAGATAATGGTCAATTCATCATTAGTAAGTGCAGGATGTCCATATACATTCATGGTATCTCCAGTGAAATCCAACTGCTTAGGTTTTGACCAGGTGTTTGTAACTCGTGTTGAGGTGTAGATCTGACAGCCTGACACTTCTTTTTTGAAATTCGGACAACGGGTAAAGTAGATCTTTGTAAAATTCTTTGTGAAGAAAGGTGTTCCTTCGTTGGCGATGGTGTTGATCACATCATAATTATGTGTTTCTTCTTCCTTATTGTCGAGTAAAACTGGTGTACTCCATTTCCCTTTTCGATCTACTCTGGAAATAAATAAATCACTGAATTCCTGGGCGGTCCAATCATCTTTCTGTTTACCTGTGGCTAATGCTCGGGTTGAGGTAAATGCAAGTGTAGCATAAGATTCACCCATATAGGAAGGTGCAAAGTCTGAACCTCTGGAATTGATGGTTTTTAATAAATGGATCTGATGGTTTGTGGGACTTGCGACCCATTCCAAAGCTGTGGCACAAGAGCGAATTCCTGCTTCAGCTCTTCTGTCTGTTGGGTTGTATTGTTGGTAGGCTTGATATTGTTCTAAGGCTTCTTCATATTTTTCATTTTCCTTCAATACATTAGCATAATGCAGAAGAATTAAGGAATCTATCTTTTGATATTCAACGCGTATTGCTCTCTTATATTGACTTTCTGCTCTTCTAGTGTCATTAATAAGTCGATAGCATTCGGCAAGTTGAAAGATCACATAGTTTTGATCTTCTTCATTCTTAAGCTTAGATTCGATCTTTTTATAGGTATCTATTGCCTTATGGTATTTGTGATTTCTGAAGGCTTTATCCGCAGCTGCAGTTTTTCCAGATTGCGCATAAATACCGGTGCTTATAATAAGAAAAACTATTACAGAAATATACTGGATCGACTTCATTGATTATTCCTTGGATAGAGGATAAACGAAGAATTAAGGCATTAATTGTCTGACTTTGTGGAGTTGGTTTCTGAACTTTGATCCTTGTTTTGTTTAGGTTCTTTTGAAACAGATCCTTGTGGATCTTCTTGTTTATTCTCAACCGTTTTCTTAAGGTCAACTTCTCTTTCGATTCTTCTAACTTCAGAATCTATTTCACGCTTGATCTCATTTGAGGCACGCTTGACTTCATATACTCCTCGTCCGATCTTTTTAGCAAGTTCAGGGATCTTACTAGGACCAAATACCAAAAAGATCATCATGATAATAATGAAGATCTCACCTGTACCAAAATCAAAGAAAAGTAATGTGTAGTCCATTCTAACGTTTATTGTCAGACAAAAATAATAAAAAAAAGTCCCGAACTAGTCGGGACTTTCTATATGGAGCTTTTTAATTGTCTTTCTTTTTATTCTTAGGCTTTGCAGCGATCTTATCTTTAGATTTTTCACCGATCAGATCATAAGCAATTGGTGACGCTGTAAATAATGAAGAATAAGTACCAACAAGAACACCTACTAATAATGCGAAGGTAAATCCACGGATCACCTCACCACCGAAGATGAAGATGGTTAACAATACTGCAAGTGTAGTACCTGAAGTATTGATCGTACGTGCTAAAGTTGAATTTAGTGCGTGATTGATGTTCTCGTATAATTTACGTTTTGGGAACAATCCTGTGAACTCACGAATACGGTCAAAGATAATTACGGTATCATTAATAGAATAACCGATAATTGTCAGGATCGCAGCGATGAATGCCTGATCGATCTCAAGGTTGAACGGCATAATGCTATAGAAAATTGAGAACATTGAGATTGTAATGATGGTATCGTGGAAAAGTGCAGCAACACCTGCCATACCGAACTGCCATCTCTTAAATCTAACTGCGATGTAAAGGAAGATCACGATCAATGCGAAAGTAACCGCCATTACAGATTTGTTTCTGATATCATCAGCGATCGTTGGTCCAACTTTTTGTGAACTTAGGATCCCTACTAATTTGTCTTCAGATTCAACATCAGAGCTAAAGTCAGAATATGAAATAGACTGATCTAAATAGAATGCTTTTAATCCTTCAAATAATTTGTTTTGAATGATGCCATCAACAGATTCGTCATCATTATCGATCATATATTTAGTAGTGATCTTCACCTGACGTGAAGGACCGAATGTTTTAACTTCAGGAGCTGCATCTTCGAATACTACTGCTAATGCTTCACGAACCTCATTTGTTTTTACATCCTGATCGAAACGAACAACATATGTACGACCTCCAGAGAAATCAACACCGTAGTTCAATCCGCGCATTGCTAAAGAAGCAATACCTAAGATGATAATTGTAGTTGAGATAACGTAAGCGATCTTACGTTTCTTAAGGAAATCAATATTCACGTTAGCAAGTACGTTGCGAGTTGCATTGTTTGCAAAGTTCACTGTGAAATTCTTATTCAATAAGAAAGTGAAGATCAATCTTGACATGAAGATAGCTGTAAATAATGAAGAACAGATACCAATGATAAGAGTTGTTGCGAAACCTTTAACCGGTCCTGAACCGAATATTACAAGTACGATCGCAGTAAGTAATGTTGTTACGTTACCATCAACGATCGCCGAATATGCATTCTTATAACCATCTGCAATTGCTAATTTGATTCCTTTACCTGCGCGAACCTCTTCTTTGATTCGTTCGTAGATGATCACGTTAGCATCCACGGCCATACCTAATGTAAGTACGATACCTGCGATACCAGGTAATGTAAGTACAGCACCAAATGATGCAAGTACACCAAACAGGAAGAACATATTTGCAAGAAGTGCAATGTTCGAGATCATACCTGCACGGTTATAATAAATGATCATATAAACCAGTACAAGAGCAAATGCAATAACGAATGACCAAAGACCAGCATTGATAGCTTCTCTACCAAGAGATGGTCCAACAACTGCTTCTTCTACAATTCTTGCAGGAGCAGGAAGTTTACCAGCTTTAAGAATGTTTGCTAAATCTTTCGCTTCATCGATTGCCATATTACCACCTGAGATCTCAGTTCTTCCGTTAGGAATTTCACCTTGAACGTTTGGATGTGTATAAACATAGTTGTCAAGAACGATAGCGATTTGACGGCCTGTGTTTTCACCAGTGATACGTTTCCAAGCGCGAGCTCCATCAGAGTTCATACTGATAGAAACACTTACCTCACCAGTTTCAGTATAATCTTGTCTTGCATCAACAACAGCATCACCGGTCATTGCAGCAGAACCATCACGAGAAGTGATCTTTAGAGCGATCAATTCAAGTACATCAGGTCTGAAATCTTCAGGTTTAACTGTCCAAGCAAGTTTTAAGTTTCTTGGGAAGATCGTTTCAACCTTCTTAAGCATATAATTTACTCTTGCAGTATCCTTAATAGCAGCGAAACCAACTGTTGCTCCTTGACCAGGAACATATTGGCCGGCATTGTTAGGATAGTAAGCAGGAGTTAAATATGCGAATAATGGGTTGTTTTTTTCATACTCAGCAAATGCATTTTCTTCAGCTTGAGTAGCAGCAGAGCTGTCAGAATCTAATTGCTCAAGTAGTGACTTTGCTTCAGAATCTTCAGTTTCAGCTGGAGTTGCATCTTCATTTTCGTTCATAACTTGCTCAGTTGAAAGAGCAGTTCTTAAACGAGCATTTGCATCTGTAAAGAAGTTTTGTACTTCAACGAACTCATAAGTTTCCCAGAATTCTAGTTGAGCAGTTCCTTGTAATAATTTACGAACACGCTCAGGATCTTTAATACCTGGAAGGTCAACAAGTATACGTCCTGTAGTAGCTAAACGCTGGATGTTTGGTTGAGCAACACCAAAACGGTTGATACGTGTGTTAAGAATGTTGAAAGCACGGTCGATCGCACCTTCAGTCTCCTCACGAATAACTGCTAATACCTCTGCATTTGTAGAGTTATATTTGATCTTATCTTTTAATTCAACTTTTGTGAAAACAGCTGCTAATTTTGCATTTGGATCGATATCTTCAAATGATTCACCGAATAGTGTTACAAAATCTGACTGGCTATCTTTTTGTTTTTCACGAGCTAAAGCTAAAGCTTGAACGAAAACAGGGTCTTCGCTATTACCTGAAAGAGCACGAACGATATCAGAAACCTTCACTTCGAGGGTTACGTTCATACCACCTTTAAGGTCAAGACCTAAATTGATTTCTCTTTCTTTACACTCTTTGTAAGTGTATTTTCTTACGCCAATGTTAAATACAGTTTCATTAGATACTGAATCTAAGAAGTAGTTTTTTCTGGCTGATACAATAGAGTCTACTAAGAATCCTTCTCTTAATACATCTCCTTGTGCGAGTGATTTTGCAAGCTCTGTTGCTACTGTACTGTTTGCATATTCTTTAGCATCTTTTTCAATGCTGCTAGTTACGAATGTAAACGATAACTGGAATAAACAAACAAGTGCAAATGCGATCGCAAAAAATTTAATAGCTCCTCTGTTTTGCATTTGTTATGATTTTTAATTGGTTTTTTTCTTTTTACAAGGGTGCAAAAATAGAATAATATATTGAAATTACCAATAGTTAGACTATTTAATGAACTTACAAATAATCAGGGGGTTTAATACCGCTTTTTTATTGATCAAAATGAATTCTTGGTCAATGAATTGAAACGGTATGTAGAATAGTTTTTTTGCTTGAGTTATTCATCTTTTTTTGATTGAATATCTGCATTTTGTTTTCACTTAAGTCTTTTAATTTTAGAGTTTGATTTTTTGTCTCTTCTGGAACTAGTATGTTAACTGGGTAGTGCTTCTTTTGACCCGCTCAAAACTATGCTTCTTAAGCAATGTGGTTTTCTTGACCCACCCATAGTTCTGCTTTATTAACAGTGCGAATTTCTTGACCCACCCTAACCCTCCCTACGAGTAGGGAGGGCTTCATATTCGTCTTTATTAAACAAAAGTCCCCTCCCTGTTGTCGGGGAGGGGATTTAGGGGTGGGTCAAAAAAACTGCGACGAATTAAAGATTTGGGAACTAATAAGAAAAACCTATGAATTTCAATGATATGCGTAAGCTTTGCAGAAAGCTCCGTAAAAATCAAACACCTCAAGAGAAATCTTTATGGCAGCATTTATCTTACAGAAAACTTGATGGGAAAAAGTTTCTCCGACAGCATCCACTTATCTATGATTCAGACAGATCTAACATTCGATTCTTTATCGCAGATTTTTATTGTCACGAAGTTAGGTTAGTAATTGAATTAGATGGTAAACATCATGACTTCAATAAAGAATATGATGAATGGAGGGATGATATAATAGAATCTAAAGGGATAAAAGTTCTCAGGATTAGAAACTCAGAACTTGAAAACATGAAAAATGTGTTGAAAAAGATTAGAGCATACTTTTGACTCACTCAAAGAAAAGATGCACAAACATTGTGGTTTTCATAACCCACTCAAGGTGTGCTGTATAAACAATTCGGTTTTCTTGACCCACCCAAACCCTCGCTACGAGTAGGGAGGGCTTAAATTATATCTTTTTGTTCAAAAGTCTTCTGCTAATCTAGGGAGGGCTTTATATACGTCTTTATTAAACAAAAGTCCCCTCCCTGTAGTCAGGGAGGGGACTTAGGGGTGAGTCAAAAAAACCTTTACTAATGAGTATTTATATTGTATGCTAAACGAGTAGTATAGTGGTTTTCGAAATGAGTAATAAATTTACTCAATATGATTACCCTTTAAACCTGACCCACTTTGCTAATTCTTTCCACGTTGGTTTTTTACCGTACATAAGAATTCCAATTCTGTAGATCCTTGCTGCCATCCATGTAGCACCTAAGAAAGCTCCGATCAATAAACCGATCGATAAGATCAACTCTTCGATCGGAACACCGAAAGGAATTCTAACAAGCATAATTACAGGAGAGGTCAATGGTATGATGGAGAACCAGAATGCAGCAGGTCCTTCGGGATTTTGTATGATGAACTGAGCCATTACCATCGCCAAAATTAGTGGTATTGTAATTGGGAACATAAACTGCTGAGTATCTGTTTCATTATCAACAGCAGATCCTACGGCAGCAAACAATGCAGCATACAGTAGATATCCGAATAGGAAATAAAGAACGAAAGAGATCAGGATTTGACCCATCGGCAATGAATTGATAATTTTCATCACTTTATTCTGATCTTCAAATTCTTTTTGAATGTCGATCTCATCAGATATATTCATATTCTTAGAAAGCATTTCCGTTTGAGCGGTCTGAGAACTTCCGGTTCCGGTTGCCATATTGTAAATAGTTACAATTCCTGTTGTAAGTACAATCCATAAGGCTAACTGAGTAAGTCCAACCAAAGCAATTCCTATGATCTTACCCATCATTAATTGGAATGGCTTTACTGATGATATGATAACTTCAATAATGCGGTTCGTTTTCTCTTCGATCACACCGCGCATTACTTGTACTCCAAACATAAAGATGAAGAAGTAAATAATGATACCTGCAAAAATTCCGATTACCATTGATGCCTCAGCAAAAGTCTCTTCTTCTTCAGCACCTTCTCCAAGCTTTATTGTAGTTAAGCTAACTCTTGTTTTGATGGTTTCCGGAATTTTTAGAGCAACTACCTTATCGTTAGCAGAAAGATTAAGTTGATCAATGGTATTAATTAGTTTAATGTCTTCGAGTTCTTTACGAATAACTCGTTCTAGATCTTCTTTGGTATTTATTCCAGGTTGTTTTCTTGAATAGAAACTGGCAGCATCAGGGTCTGAAACGATATTTTTCGGTATATGAATAAAACCATAATCGCTACTGGTCATCAGATGCGTTTTAGCTTCGTCCATACTTTTCTCAAGAATAAAGAATTTCATGGATTTTGTATCCTGAAACTTGCCTTCAAAAAGACCGCTGTCATCAATAACTCCAATTCGTTTTTCATCTTCATTTTCAAGCGTAGCTAGAAAAACAGGAACGATCATAAGAGCCGCCATAAGTAACGGTCCAACGAAAGTCATAACAATAAACGATTTCTTTTTTACTCTGGTGAGATATTCTCTTAATATGATGAGTTTTATTTTGTCCATGATGAATGCTTTATTGGTTAGCTTCTTCCACACGACGAATGAAAATATCGTTCATGCTAGGAATAAGTTCTTCAAAAGAATGAATTTGTAAATGAGGAATTACTGCTTCTATAAGATCGTTTGATCTTCCTTTTTCAATTTTCACTTTGGCGAATTGCTTTCCTTGATCTTCAGATTGCTCCAAAACATTGAAGTTAGCATTTAGAATGCTTCTCAGATCATCATTAAATCCGGTATATAGTAGTTCAAAGGTGTTATCGTTATAAGCATTCCTGATTTCATCAACATTCCCATCAAGGATCTTTTTTGAATTATTTATCAAGGCAATATGATCACAAAGTTCTTCAACCGAGCCCATATTATGGGTTGAAAAAATAATGGTAGCACCATTATCTCTTAGGTTAAGAATTTCCTCTTTTAGTAGATTCACATTGATCGGATCGAACCCACTGAACGGCTCATCAAAGATCAAAAGCTTAGGCTCATGCAGGATGGTAACAATAAACTGTATTTTTTGTTGCATTCCTTTCGAAAGCTCTTCTACTTTTTTGTCCCACCAGCTAGCGATCTCGAATTTCTCAAACCAATAACGTAAACGCTTTATGGTTTCAGATCTACTTAAGCCTTTTAATTGAGCTAGATAGATTGCCTGTTCGCCAACTTTCATCTTTTTATAAAGTCCACGTTCTTCAGGTAGATAACCGATCTGTGAAATATGATTTGGATTTAACTTTTCTCCATTAAAGAAAAGCTTACCACTGTCGGGAGCAGTTATTTGATTGATAATTCTTATTAAAGTGGTCTTGCCGGCACCATTCGGACCAAGTAGTCCAAAAATCCCCTGTTTTGGAATTTCAATGCTGACAGAATCCAAGGCTGTATGATTAGAAAAATGTTTAGATACATTTTCTACAACGAATAAACTCATTGAATTAATTTTTGTTTGAAATGTTAAAGGAATCTTATGCTAATGTTTACTCAAAAATAACATTTAGAATTCAGACATTTAAGTTAAATCTTTAAAAAAAAGAGATAAAATTAAAATTAAACCAAATTTGATAAAAAGTCATGGAGATGGGAAACTAAATCTAAAACATAAAAAAAGCCTTTGATCGTTCTGACCAAAGGCTTGCTATATCTCTTAAAAGAACAAATTTCTAATATCCTTCAAAGTACTCTTTCATGCGACTGAAGAAGCTTTTATCCTTGCTTGTTGGGCTTGGAATAAAGTTTTCAGACTTACTTAGTTTTTCAAGGATTGCTTTTTCTTCTTTAGTTAAAGATTTAGGTGTCCAAATATTTACGTTGATCAAAAGATCACCTCTACCATAAGCATTTACATTTGGTAAACCTTTTCCTTTTAATCTTAATATCCTGCCTGACTGTGTGCCCGATTGTATCTTAACTCTTGCCTTGCCATCAACGGTCGGAACTTCGATCGTTGTTCCTAAGGCTGCATCAGGAATGCTTACATAAGCATCATATATTAAATTCGAACCATCTCTGATAAGTTCATCATGAGGAATCTCTTCGATCAATACGATCAAATCACCAGGAATTCCGCCTCTTGCTCCTGCATTTCCTTTACCGCTTACAGAAAGCTGCATCCCTTCGGTTACGCCTGCTGGTAAGTTCAAGCTGATCACTTCATCACCTTTCACAATACCGTGACCATCACAAGATTTACATTTGTTTTTAATTATTTCACCTTCACCATTACATTGCGGACAAGTAGATGAGGTTTGCATCTGGCCAAGGAAAGTGTTTGCTATTCTGGTAACCTGACCACTACCATTACAGGTTGGACAAGTAGATTTTGCAGAGCCTTCAGCACCGCTACCATAACAAGAATTACATTCAACATATTTGTTAACCTTGATCTTTTTCTCAACACCATTTGCGATTTCTTGTAGAGTTAATCTAACTTTTACTCTAAGGTTAGATCCTTTATTTACTCTTCTTCGTCGGCCGGTACTTCCACCAAAACCGCCAAATCCACCACCAAATGCACTTCCAAAGATATCGCCGAAATTGCTGAAGATGTCGTCCATGCTCATTCCACCGCCGAAGCCACCGCCTCCGGCTGCCCCGCCAAGTCCTGCATGACCAAACTGATCATATCTGCCTCTTTTTTCTGAATTACTTAGCACCTCGTATGCTTCAGCAGCTTCCTTAAATTTCTCTTCAGATTCCTTATCTCCAGGGTTTTTATCCGGATGATATTTTAATGCTTTCTTACGATAAGCCTTTTTGATCTCTGATTCAGAGGCATTCTGGGAAACTTCCAGTATTTCGTAAAAATCTCTTTTTGACATAATCTATCTTTTGTTCAGTCGATTAACTACCTACAACAACTTTAGCGTAGCGGATCACTTTTCCACCAAGCGTATAACCCTTCTCGATCTCATCTACGATCTTCCCTTTATCGTCTTTAGTTGGCGCAGGGATCTTTGTGATCGCTTCATGAAAATCAGTGTCGAACTCTTGACCAATGCAATCCATGGCTTCTAAACCTTTTCCACCTAGAATTGATTTGAATTTATTATAGATCAGCTTAACACCTTCGATCATGCTTTCTTCCTTATCTTCGCCAGATGCCTTTATTGCTCTTTCAAAGTCGTCAAGGATCGGTAATAAATTGAGAATAACATCAGCAGAAGCAGTCTTAGTAAGCTCTAAACGCTCTTTACTAGTTCGTTTACGGAAATTGTCGAATTCTGAGAACAAGCGTAAATGTTTGTCATTTAATTCACTATGCTTGATCTTTAACTCTTCAAGTTCAGTCTCCTTTTTTGTTTTCTTGGATTTTTTACGCTTTGGAGCTTCCTCTTTCACTTCCGCTTTTTTAGCTTTCTTCTCTTCAGCTTGAGCTTCAGTTTTTATTTCTTCTTTATCAACAGCTTTCTTTGCCATCTCTTTAATTGATTTCTATTAATAATAAGCTACTTTGGCATAGCAAATTTATTGCCAAGCCATTCTTTAAGACAAATTGTCAGACGCTTAATAATGATTTATGATTCTATTCTTTTGATTTGAGCCCCGAGATCTCTAAGTCGCTGATCTATATTCTGATAACCTCGATCGATCTGTTCAATATTATCGATGATGCTTATTCCTTCCGCAGATAATGCAGCAATTAGAAGTGCAACACCGGCACGAATATCAGGAGACGTCATTGAAATCCCTCTTAATGGGTTTCAACTCGGCGCAGTACCCGAAGTTGACGTCTCCATTAATTATGGCCCCTATTACATTTGGTCGCCGATTCCATCCGCACTACCGGGCGGGTTGATGTGGATGACGCCAAGTGATTGGCGCATAAACACAGTCGAGAATGGACTTGAGATCGATCTTGTCTACACGGATGAACTCGTCCTCAAGCTCGAGCTTTCCGTTGACGCGAACCAGCGGTTTCGATGCTTCTTAAAAACGGAGGCAAACCCCGCGCTCGCGTAC
>PARP01000030.1 GCA_002711565.1 Bacteroidota bacterium | reverse complement strand
AGAAGCAATTCAATTACACACAAGAACAACAAGATGAGATCTGGAAATCCTATACAGATCTGTTCCATGAGATCTTACCGGATGTCGTTTCAGAATATGATCCACAAAGAGCATATTGGGCATCTTCACCATCCATTGGATGGGGACATCCTGAAAGTTTAACTCAGGGAGATTCTCATTATTGGGGCGTTTGGTGGGGAGCACAACCTTTTGAGATCTATGAAGAAAAAGTGGGCCGTTTTATGAGTGAATATGGTTTCCAGGGATTTCCGGCAATGGCAACTTTGGACTCAGTATTACTTGAAGAAGATAAATATTTGGCTTCTCCGGCATTAAAAACACATCAAAAACACCCTAGAGGCTTCGAACTCATTCAGGAATATATGGAAAGGGATTTCCCTGTTCCTGCCGATTTCGAGGATTATGCTTATGTTAGTCAACTTTTACAAGCTCATGGAATTACAATGGCTATAGAAGCTCACCGAAGAGCTATGCCGTATTGCATGGGAACCTTATACTGGCAGTTGAATGATTGCTGGCCGGTGATTTCCTGGTCAGGTATTGATTATTACGGAAATTGGAAAGCACTGCATTATCATGTTAAGAAAGCCTATGATAAGATCATCCTATCAACGGAAGAAATTGATGAGCAATTGAAAATTTATGCGGTTTCAGATGATCTCTTATCACATCAAGCTAAGCTAAACATAAAGCTTATGGATTTTGAAGGGAATCTTTTAAAAGAGCATAATAAAGACGTAAAGGTTGAATCAAATACTAGTCGGATAATTCATACTTTAAACATTAACGAATTATTAGGTAATCATAAGAAAAGGAATGTATTTCTGCAAATGGAATTAAGCATCTATGATTCAACTACAGTTTCAAAAAATGTATTCTTCAGCAAACCGAAAGAATTAAAACTTCCAGCAGACTATCAGCTTCAAACTAGATTTGAGAAAAAAGAATACGGATATGATCTCATTTTACAATCCGATAAACTCATAAAAGGATTATTTATAAATATTCCTTCAGAGAAAGTGTTTATTTCGGATAATTATTTTGATATATTACCAAATATGCCAATAAGGATTTCATTGGTCAGTTATTGTGACATCCAAAATATAGAAGAAAAAGTTGAATTTAAGTCTTTGAATAAACTTAATTCAGGAAGAAAGAATTAGAACCGATCACACTATATAATCGGAATTCACCTTTTACGAGTTCTTCAAAAAAGTAGATCTTATCTTCTTTTTCAAATACCCTATAATTTACATTCATGATCTTACGTGGTTTTAAACCAAGCTGAAAAATTTCATTTTCAGAATAAGTTTGATCGATTTCCATTTCCTACAACGCATTTAAATTAAACATATTCACGCAGCAATCTCTCTTCATCTGATCTGCGAGTATAGTTAATTTAGAGGGGGAGAAGTTCACAAAGTGCTTAAGTGAGGCAAATATATAGTTTTTTTATATGCTGAAGTAATTTGAATTTCATTTTAACAATATTGAAAAACAACTTTCCAATGCATAAAAAAACGCCAAAAGGATTTAATGCTCCAATTGGCGATTTCATGTGTAAATTGAATATTTAATTCAAATCCTTTAAACCATTTATGGATTGATGACCTCATCTAATCTTGCTGTTGTACTTTCATTATCAGATTTCCTAGTCACCGTAATATCAATATAAGAGTAATCTGTGGAAACTTCACCCTGCACTTCATAATCTGGATGTGCAGCAGAACTAAAGGTTCTATTATTTAAAACGATGGTATAAAAAGCACAGGCTTTATTTTCAAATGGGATCTCAATTGAAAAGACTTCATACTTCTCAGTTATGACAACCTTTGCTAATACCGTATTTGCGCTATTGTCAAAATCTGAGATTTGCCCATGATAACTTGTCATTTCAATACTAACATTGTCTGCATCTTTACATGCCGCCGTGAATAGTATTGCGATGATCATTAAACTAAATAATTTTCTCATACTACAAAGTTACAAGCTTAAATCATTGATTCTCTTGACCTAAATCAAAAACACTGAGTGTAATCAATTATAAATGATGGATTATAAATTTTGAATTAACAAATAGTAGATACTACAATATTCTATTCAAATCTTTATTTGAATTCAAAAGCTTTAAACGAGGTATATCCGTGTCTATTTTCTAAAGAATTACCATTATCAATAAGTAAATGTGCATGTCCGAATAAACCGTATGGAGCAGTACCTATAGTTACTGTTAATGAGCAATTAGGATAAATTATAGAATCAAATGAAACTTGATATCCTTTTTCTGTTACTACCACTTCTTCAGAAACAGAATATACGCCAGTAGACCCACTATCCGGGAGATAAGTTAATTCAACATTCGATACTTCACCATCGGTAGTAGTAATGAAGAATGAATAGGTGCCTTCTATAAATCCAGTATTATCTGAATAAAATCCGCCTTCAAAATACTCTATTATTGGAGTATCAGGCTCAATGATTGCATCTTTATTGCATGATGCTAAAGTAACTCCAGCTATAAGAGTAACAAGTATTAAGTTAATTAGTTTATTCATTTGCTTATATATTATTAAAGGAGATATGCTTCACTCCATAGTTCTATATCACCCATTGTTTTACAGCAAAAAAAATGAGCTAAAAAAAGATCGTAAAGTTAATCTTGCTCTATTTTCTTTCTCTTGAGTAAAATCAAGAATATCAATTCTTCTAATAAATGATGAGATAACCAAAAGTAAATAACAGAATAGGAATAAAAAAAGCCTCCCAACTTGTCGTTGAGAGGCTTCAGTACCCAGGGTGGGACTTGAACCCACACGATCGCAATGATCATCGGATTTTAAGTCCGACGTGTCTACCAATTCCACCACCTGGGCCACTATTTCAAAAAAAATCTCGATCGTCTCGAGATACTTTGAGCGAAAGACGGGATTCGAACCCGCGACCCTGACCTTGGCAAGGTCATGCTCTACCAGCTGAGCTACTTTCGCGTTTCCTAAAAGGAGTGCAAATATAAAGAAATTTTACTATTACAAACAAAAAATAATTGAATAAATTTCTGAAAAAAAATTACTGCTCTTCTCCAAGTAGTTTTTTGATCTCATTAAGCTTCATTAAAGCCTCTACAGGAGTTAAGGTATCAATGTTTGTATTTAAGATATCATCCCGAATTTGAAATAGCAGAGGATCATCTAATTGAATAAAACTTAATTGGTAGTTATCATCATCTTTCACAGTCTTTTTCTTCACCGGAGATTGTGCCAAAGCTTCACCCGAATGTGATTTCTCAAGCTGAGCTAATAAATATTCAGCCTTCTCTAAAACTGAAACTGGCATCCCAGCCATTCTCGCAACATGAATACCAAAACTATGTTCGCTACCACCCGGCTTGATCTTTCTTAGGAAGATTACTTTATTACCAACTTCCTTAATAGAAACATGATAATTCTTTATTCTATGCATACTTGCAGCCATCTCATTTAATTCATGATAGTGTGTGGCAAACAGGACTTTAGCTTTGAACATTGGATGATTGTGTAGAAACTCCGAGATCGCCCATGCGATTGAGATTCCATCATACGTACTGGTTCCCCTTCCGATCTCATCCAGTAAGATCAAACTTCTATTAGAGATATTGTTAAGGATACTGGCGGTTTCATTCATCTCAACCATAAAAGTTGATTCCCCTGAAGATATATTATCGGATGCTCCTACCCTTGTAAAGATCTTATCCACCATACCTATTGATGCTGATGATGCGGGAACATAAGACCCCATTTGAGCCATCAGAACGATCAAGGCAGTTTGTCTTAACAATGCAGATTTACCAGACATATTCGGACCAGTTAGAATAATGATCTGTTGTGAATCATTATCCAGATAAACATCATTAGAGATATATTCTTCATCAACAGGAAGTTGTTGTTCGATCACAGGATGCCGACCTTCTTTGATATCGATAATATAAGAATCATTGACTTCAGGTTTGCAATAGTCATTCTTATCTGCAGAACTTGCAAATGAAAGCAAACAATCCATTCTTGCAATGATGTTTGCATTTCGCTGAATAGGCTGAATATAGACACTGAGTACAGATAGTAGATCAGCAAAAAGACTTGCTTCCAACACACCTATTTTCTCTTCAGCCCCTAGTATCTTTTGTTCATATTCCTTTAATTCCTCGGTAATATATCTTTCGGAATTGGTAAGGGTTTGTTTTCGATGCCATTCTTCCGGCACCTTATCTTTATGAGTGTTTGTTACTTCTAAATAATATCCGAACACATTATTATAGCCAATTTTCAGAGAAGAAATACCTGTTTCCTGCATTTCTCTTTCCTGAATAGCTTTCAAGTATTCCTTTCCAGAGGCAGAAAGATTTCTCAGCTCATCAAGCTCTTCTGAGACACCGGTCTTAATAACATTTCCTTTAGCCAGTATTGCAGGCGAATCTTCATTAATCTCATTCTCCAATCTGGTTCTTATCGCTTCACATAGATCCAATCCACTTACAAACTTATTAAGCTCCGAAAATGAAGCTTCATCACAAAGTTTTTTGATCTCTTCAATAGCATATAATGCCGATTTTAACTGAAGCAACTCACGCGGATTGATTTTCGCGGTTGCCACTTTTGAAATCAGTCGTTCAAGATCATAGATCTGCTCAAATTGGGCTCGCAATTCATTTGCAAATTCCGGATTACTGAGTAAAATCTCAACAACTTCATATCTTTCAATTACCGCTGCCTTATTCATCAGAGGAAGAGTTACCCATCTTTTCATTAATCTCGATCCCATCGGAGTAATTGTATGGTCGAGAACATCAATTAAAGTTGAAGCACCTTCATTATAGGTATTGAGGATCTCCAAATTTCTAATGGTAAAACGATCAAGCCATACAAAGTGATCTTCTTCAATTCTAGCCACCGACGTAATATGATCTACTTTATCATGATGAGTTTCTGCAAGATAATGCAATGCTGCTCCGGCAGAAATAATGGCCTGACTCAGGTCTTCAACTCCATAACCTTTAAGAGAATTTGTCTTGAAATGTTTTGTTAACAACTCATAACCAAATTCAGTTGTAAATACCCAATCTTCAAAAGTGTTTATATAAAACTTATTTCCGAAATACTCTTCAAATTTATTTCGCTTATTCTTCTGAACGATGACCTCATTAGGTTTAAAGCTTTGCAAAAGCTTATCTATATAGTCATTATTACCCTCAGCAATAAAAAACTCTCCTGTTGAAATATCTAAAAAAGAAACACCTGAATGCTTTGCATTTAGATGAATGCTGGCCAAAAAGTTATTCTCCTTTTGCTCAAGTACTTTATCATTATAGGAAACACCTGGAGTAACAAGTTCGGTAACTCCTCTTTTTACGATCTTTTTAGTAAGTTTCGGGTCTTCCAACTGATCACATATAGCAACACGATGTCCGGCTTTCACAAGTTTTGGGAGGTACGTATCAATTGAATGATGCGGAAATCCAGCCAATTCAATATAGGCAGCAGCTCCATTTGCTCTTTTTGTTAAAACAATATTCAGAATCTTTGATGCTACTATAGCATCTTCCCCAAAGGTTTCATAAAAATCTCCTACCCTGAACAGTAGTAATGCATCAGGATATTTTGCCTTGATCGAATTGTATTGCTTCATCAAAGGCGTTTCCGTTATTTCTTTCTTCTTAGCCAACGATTTTTGTTTTAAACAAAGTTAAAAATTTTAATGCTTCCCCTTATTCGCTTTCCTAAATTGAGGATTCATTTGTAGATTTGCATTATGAGAAAAATCAGCAATAACGAACTGAACAGATTAAGTATTCAGGAATTTAAAGAAACTCAAAAGATCCCTGTAAAAGTTGTATTGGACGATATTCGTAGTCTTAACAATATTGGATCTGTTTTCAGAACAGCTGATGCATTTCTCATTCAAGAGATCCATCTATGTGGAATTACAGCAAAACCACCTCATCGTGAAATTCAAAAAACCGCTCTGGGAGCAACGGAATCCGTTGAATGGAAATACTTTAAAAGCATAGAGGACAGTATTGCTGAACTCAAAAAAGAGGGCTTTAAAATCTATGCGGTTGAGCAAGTTGAAAACAGCATTTCATTAGAAAACTTTTCAATGAATAATAATGAGAATATTGCTGTAATTTTCGGCAATGAGGTTGCTGGAGTAAATCAAAATATCCTCAAAAGTGTTGATGGAGGAATTGAAATCCCACAGATGGGAACTAAACATTCTTTGAACATATCGGTATGTGCAGGAATCGTTCTATGGCATCTATTTAAGTCAAAAAACTTATAACAATCTGTTTTTCAGTTGTTTTATTATTATTAAAAAGTTAAACTTTTCAACAAATTATATTTTGAATTATTTTCTTATATAATTAGTAATAGGCCTTAAAAAAAATTATATTTGTATTTCGTGTATTAAAATTTCATCGAAAATCTAACTCAAATATTATGAAACACTTCTATTCTTTCAAAAAAGTTTTACTGGTATTTCTTTTAGCTCTTGTTCCATTAATGTTTTACGGACAAGAATCAAAAAATACTTTTGCTCCATATTGGTATTTAAAAGGTTCTATTGGACCAACTTCTAACTATACTGATCTTGGTAGTCCGAACATTAATATTGCCGGTGAACTTGGAATTGGTTACCAATTCACACCTATTTTGGGATTCAGTACAAAATTCAATCGTACGTTTCTTGATGGGGAAGGCAGAGGGATGTATTTTGACGCCGATATGTTTGGAGCTCATTTCCAATTAGATGTAAGTTTAAGTAACTTAATCTTTGGTTATAAGGATCGTGATATCAACTTCAGAACTTTTGTTGGTTATGGTCAAACTAGACACAAATCCAGATCATGGACTCAATCAAAAAATGCTCAATTGAGTCATATTGGTTATGGTGACAGAAATATTGCATTTACAATTCCTTTTGGAATTGGAATTGATTATATAATAAACGATCGCTGGAGTGCAACTGTAGATGCTTCTTTAACTTATACTGACACTGACTTACTAGATACAAATTATCCATATAGAAAACCTTGGAATGAAAATAACGATATGTATAGTTATTTAGGTATAGGTGCTGCCTACAAATTCGGCCAAGGAAGTGGCTTCAGAAAGATGGTAAAGAATTTCGGAATGGTTTCAATGAAAGCTACTCCAGAGGTTTTAGAAGAAAAAGGAAACTTAGTAAAAGTTAAGATTTATGGTACGATCCCTCCAAAGTATTTCGTTAAGAATGCAGGAATGATCTTACAACCTAAACTAGTTTATGCGGGTGATGAAACTAAACTTAAACCGATTCTTCTTAAAGGTGAAGACGTAATGGGTGAAGGTACTCCAATCGATTATGATAATGGTGGTACATTCGACTTTGCAGAAGTTTTTGCTTATGACCCAGCAATGAATAAGTCAGAACTTATCATTGAACCAGTTGTTTACAGTGCTAAAAAAGGTGCTAAATCAAGTATTGAAGATATAGCAATGGTTAAACATCAGTACGTAGATGCTACTAAAGTAGCTGACGGTGTAATTTACACTTCAGAGCGTATCACTGGTTCATTAGCTTATGCAAAAGCTAAACATGGTTATGAAAAAGAAACGATCGTAGCTAAAAAAGCTGCTTTATACTTTGCTAAGAACAGATACAATTACAACCCTAAGCAATTCTTAAATACAACTGAACATGCTAAGAAACACTCTAAAGAATTACATGAGTTCTTAGCAAGAGGTTGGAAAATCAAATCTATCAACATCCACGGTTTCGCTTCTCCTGAAGGTGAAGAAACTTTCAACGAAGGACTTTCTGAAAAGAGAGCTCAAACAATGAAAAAAGCTGCCGTTAAGAAGATGAAGAAAATGGTAGAAAAAGCTGGTCACGATCCTGCAAAAGTTGACATGTTGAATTTCAACTTACAAAGCTATGGAGCTGACTGGAAAGGTTTGATCAAATTAGTTGAGATGTCTGATCTTGCTGACAAAAACTCTATCATTAACAAAATCAAACGACCAGTTACTGATCGTCAGAAAGAAGAAGAAATTCGTAAGTTAATGAAGGTTTATCCTATCATTGAAGACGAAATGCTTCCAATGTTAAGAAGAGCGAGAGTTGTTGTAAAATCTTACCAACCTAAGAAAACTGATGAAGAAATTGCAAAATATGCTGTTTCTGCTCCAGATAAATTAGATATCCGCGAAATGCTTTATGCTGCTTCTATGGCTAAGTGTGACGAAGCTTTAGAGATCTACAAAATAGTAATTAAGAAATATCCTAAATGCTGGATCTCTAAAAACAATGCTGCTGTTATCTTAATGAACCATGGTAAAGTTGACAAAGCAATGAAGTTATTAGAAGATGCAAGCAAAATGTATCCTAAGCAAGCATTATTAGCTAGCAATATGGGTATCGCTTACATTCACAAAGGTGACTTCGCAAAAGCTGAGAAATATTTCTTACACGCTAAGAAATTAGGTCATGAGTGCACTTATAACCTTGGTGTAATTGCAATTCACAAAGGTGACTATGGTAAAGCTGCGAAATTATTCAAAGATGCTAAATGTAACTACAATGCTGCATTAGCTTATCTATTGAATGAAGATTATGCAAAAGCTAAATCTGCTTTAATGTGTGTTAAGAAAGATAAAGCTGAGGCCGCTTACTTATTAGCTGTTCTTGGTGCACGCACAGGTGATACTTCATTAATGTATAAATATTTAACTGAAGCTATCAAAGCAAATGCTGACTATAAAGCTCAAGCGAAAGATGATCGCGAGTTCATCAAATTTGAAAATGATGCACAATTCCAAGCAGTTGTGAATTAATCATAATACAAGCTAGAAAAAAAGCTGCTTTCAATCGAAAGCAGCTTTTTTTTATTCCAAATTGAAACGATGTATACCCACATCATATTCGGCATCTATTATAGATAATATCTTTTGATAGTCTTCTTCATTACCAACAAAATCTATTTTATTCGTATCAATAATTAAAACTCTTTGGTTTTGTAATTGCTTGATATATTCGAAATATCCCTGTTGGATCTTGCCCAAATATTCCTTTTCAATATTTTGCTCGTATGACCTACCTCGCTTAATAATGTTATTCTTAAGGGAGTCCACTGATAAATACAAATAAACCAAAAGGTCGGGCTTTGGCAATGCGGTATTGATAATATTAAAAAACTTCGCGTATAATGCCAGCTCATCCTGTTGCAATGTTTTACCTGCAAAAATTAGCGACTTATTTATAAAATAATCAGAGATCGTAAATGTTTTGAACAGATCCTGTGCACTCAATTGATCTTTTAACTGCTGAAAACGCGCAGCCATAAATGACATTTCCAATGGAAAAGCATATTTATCCGGATCCTTATAAAATTTTGGAAGAAAGGAATTATCCTCAAATTGCTCCAATATCAATTTCGCATTGTATTGATCTGCAATCTTGGTGGCAAGCGAAGTTTTACCTGCTCCAATAGTTCCTTCTATGGCAATATAATTATACTTCATTAAGTAGGCTAAAATAAGCTTAAATGCACATTTTTCTAAGCATTCTCAAGTTTTTTTACCCACAATTTATCTTCACATTTCAACACTAAGTCTGCAACCGACATTTTTAATACCGGATGTATAAAATCAGAAGATATTTCATTTAATGGCAGGAGTGTGAACATTCGTTCGTGTAACCTTGGATGTGGCAAGATCAGATTCTGACTATTAATTACCAATTTCTGATAAAAAAGCAGGTCGATATCTACGGTTCTTGAATTGTAAGTATCTGATTTTTCATGTCTTTCTCGGCCTAATTCCTTCTCAATTTTTAAGACTAGATTAAGCACCTTATAAGGATTATGCCAGGTTCTAACACTCAATACCTGATTATAAAATGGAGTAGCCTCAAATCCCCATGATTCACTTTCATACACAGAAGATCTTTGTAAGATCTCTCCTACCCTTTCCTCAATAAGCTTTATTGAAGAATCCAAATGATGTTTTCTATCATCGATATTACTCCCTAATAGCAGGTGTACTATTCCACTCATACTTTATTTTTGGGACAAAATTAATTAAATAGAAACATGTGAGTAAAGGCGGTCCAGCAAATTCTGGATTTTATCTCCGTAATCACTATCGCTAGCCCATTTACCGGTTAGGTCATGAATTTGTGTGGCGGACCCTCTTACAACAAACCTAAATCGTTTGTCGACAAGTTTATTATTAAGATCTGAAGAACTAGCATAAGCCTTAAGATGCTGAATATGTGCTCTCACACCTACTTCCATACTTTCAAAAACATCTCCGGCAGTAAATTCATCAACTGCACCCAGACCACAAAAGTTATTTTGAGAAGCATTTACAGTCCCTCCAAACTTTAAATAACCAGTTTCTAAACACATTTGACTAAATGCTATATCATGATTCACTCCTTCTTTAAGACTCTCATGATAATATAGTTCGGAGATCTCAATTGCATGATCTCTTTCTAAATTTGAATTATACGAAAGCAGAAATGATGTCATACGTGAAATGGAATTCTGACCCTGACTTATGATTTGCCTTGAAGGAGTCCAATTCTCATCCATCTCAAAACTGATTGTTGTTTTTCTTGAAAGTTCAGGATTTACAGAAATACTCTCCGACAATGAAAAAATTGGAGGCTTAATCAAACTTAATTTCCCGGATGGCATTAAGTCGGCATTTGACGATACATTGAAAGCGCAAGAGAACAATAAAACGATTATTCCAACTACGCGACATATGATATTTACTTTGTATCTGTCCATTATTCCGACTTTCTTACAAAGTTCTCTTTCCATCGACATCTTCTAACTTGTGATTTTTTTCTTTATAAACACTATTGTGTTAATAAGGCTATACTATTATTATTAATTTTATACTACTTAGAAATCTAATCTCATTGCCATGAAACAATTCTTTAAATTCATGTTAGCCTCAATGGCAGGCTTTACGTTAACCATTATCATTGTTTTCTTCCTTTTGATAGGTTTGATTGCTTCTCTACTTTCATTTGCAGAGCAGGATGTTGAGCCGATTGGAGAGAACACAGTGTTATATATTAATCTGAATCAAACTATTTATGATAGAGGATCGAATAGTCCATTAAATAGTATGGATCTATTCAGTCTCAAACCGAGCAGACAACTTGGATTAAATGAGATTCTCGAATCGATATATTATGCTAAACAAGATTCTAATATTGATGGGATTTACTTGGAATTAAGTTCTATTCCGGCAGGAATAAGCACGATCGAAGAGATCAGGAATGCTCTTATTGAGTTCAAGAAATCGGGCAAGTTTGTGATAAGCTATAGCGAATACATGACTCAAAGCGCTTATTATCTTGCCAGTGTTTCAGATAAGATCTATCATAATCCGGAAGGGATTTTCCTCTTTAAAGGCTTGAGTGCTCAAGTGATGTATTATAAAGGATTACTCGAAAAATTAGATGTGGAAGCACAGGTTATCAAACATGGTGATTATAAGAGTGCCGTTGAACCATATTTGAGAAAATCCATGAGCAAAGAGAATGAGGAGCAAACACAGAATTATTTGGATGATGTTTGGGATCATATGCTTGCAAACATAGCACAAAGCAGGGATACTGACACTGAATCTTTGAATAAAGCAGCAGAAGGATTGATCATACAATCTTTAGATAAGGCAATTGATCATAAACTGATCGACGGACTAAAATACAGAGATGAGATATTATCTGAGATTAAAGAGTTATTGGGAATCGGAAGTAAAGATGATATCAACTCAGTAAGTCTCAGTAAATATAGCTTACTCCCAAAACCAAGTTTGAATTCAGGAAGAGATAAGATCGCTGTAATTTATGGAACCGGAACCATTATGGCAGGGAGTGGTGATGATCAAACCATGGGATCAGCAAGAGTTTCAAGAGCGATCCGCAAAGCTCGATTGGATAAACGAGTTAAAGCTATCGTTTTTAGAGTGAATTCAGGAGGTGGTGATGTAGTTGCTTCAGAAGTGATCCGAAGAGAAATAGAACTTGCTGCACAAGCCAAACCTGTCATCGCTTCTTTTGGTGATTATGCCGCTTCAGGAGGTTATTGGGTTAGTTGCGGAGCAACTGAGATCATGGCATCCCCCGTAACACTTACTGGCTCAATTGGTGTTTATGCGATCTTCCCAAACTTAAATGGCTTACTGAATGATAAGATTGGATTAAGTTTTGATGAAGTTAAAACCAATAAATATGCTGATTTCTATACAGGAACAAGGTCTCTATCAGCTTATGAAAAGAACTTACTCACTAATAATGTGGAGAAAACATATGATACGTTTCTGGAACTAGTAGCGAATGGTAGAGATATGAAAAAAACTGATGTTAATGCAATCGCCGGCGGAAGGATCTGGAGTGGAATAGATGCAAAAAGCCTAGGACTGATTGATAGCTATGGAGGGCTAACAGCGGCAATAAACAGAGCGATCGATCTGGCAGATCTTGATACATACAGAATCATCGAACTGCCTGAACAGAAAGATCCGATCGAACAATTCATTGAAGATTGGACCAATGCCAAAGCAAATTCCAGAATCAAAGAGGAACTTGGACCATTGACAAGATATATTCAACCTTTAAAATCCTTAACAGAGATGAAAGGAGTTCAGGTGAGGTTGCCGTTTGAGATCACTATTGAGTAGACGAATAGACGAATAGACGAATTTAGATTATTTCTTTGTTTGTTTACTTTTTGCTGTTTTTAAACTTTTGTAGAATATTGAGATCAGTTGATTGCATTCATCTTTAGCTTCATCCATTCTTAAACTCTGTGAAATAGAAACACCGCTAAGTATTTGTAAATTCATATAAGTTTCCCTTAATTCTTTCAGAACAATACTTAGTTTATGAATAAAGTCCTTGTTTGATTCTGCACTTTGAGTCTCATCATAATTTAATGCTGCACTACAAACTGATCTAATAAGTTGATTGGATAAGTATTCTGTTGCGTAGTCTTTATTTATCTTCCTTAGCTGATTAATCACTTGGATTGATAAGGCAATAAGGCGATCTTCAATTTCTTTTCTCATAAGTTTTTTACTATTAATACCAAAAAACGTTATTCGTCGCAAAAAACTTTTGGAAATCTTTAATCAATCTCGGAAATCGTCTAATCGTCTAATCGCCTAATCCTTGTGACTACCAATTCACTAATTTACTTTTCAACGCATCAAGTTTTTCTTGCTTACTCATGCCTTGAGGGCTTGCGATCATTGCATCAACCCATGCACCATACATTGGATTAGGAAGTACAATAAACTTCTTTCCGAACTCTGATTTTAGTTGTTCTACAGCTGCTATACGGCCTGCATTCTTTTTATCATCAAACAATTCGTGAAGGTCACCAAGGTTATCACCCATTAATAAAACGATCTCATAATCCTTAAGGATCTTCTGACGACGTGGTTCTTTACTTCCTTCATCAACTCTAAGCATCATATGCGCATTATCAACAAAAGGAAATCCTTTTTCTCCGAGGTTTTTCATTGTGCTATCCTGAAGATGTATTCTTCTATTAGTCACATAAAAGGTTTCAACACCTTTAGATGCGGCATAATTCAGGAACTCAACTGCCCCCGGTAATGGGTTTGCAACAGCTTTATAGCNCCATTCATCCCAATTGGTTGGATAATCAGTTTCTTCAATAATTGATTTTGATTCCCATGGACTATTATCTAAAACTGTTTCATCAACATCTACAACTACAGCTAGTTTTTTATCACCTTTATAAGTCTCTAAGAAATCATTTAATCTGTACTCAGCAATATTAAATGCTTGTTGCTGTAAAGCTCTAACTTCAGCTGCATGTTGCTGGTAAATTGTTGCATAGAGCATGTGCTCATTCGAATTCAGATTTGCATGCTCATGACAATCGTGAGAAGTACATGCACTTAATAAAACAACAAATAAAGAAATGATGGTAATAGATCTTTTCATGGGATAAAATTTAAATTCAATAAAAAAGCCGCCCCGATGATTCGGAGCGGCTGTAAATATAATGAATTACTTAATTCTTAGTATTCCATTTCTGCTAAACGTCTGTATTGGTTATAACGCCATTTAGCATTTTCCTCNGCAATTGCATCAAGTTTAACTGCTTCTTCTGGGAAAGCTTTCATTAATGAAGTATAACGAACCTCTCCGTGTAAGAATTCTTGGAATTTAGACCAATCTGGCTCTTTAGAATCCATTACAAATGGGTTTTTACCTTCAGCCTCTAATTGAGGATTGTAACGGNAGTTTTGCCAGTATCCGCATTCAACAGCCAATTTCGACTCTAATTGAGTTTTACCCATACCACCTTTAAGACCGTGGTTGATACATGGAGAATAAGCGATAATGATCGATGGTCCTGGATAAGCTTCAGCTTCTTTCAATGCTTTGAAGAATTGAGCTTGACTTGCACCCATTGCAACTTGTGCAACATATACATAACCATAAGTCATTGCCATTAAACCAAGATCTTTCTTACGAGTCTTCATACCTGAAGTAGCGAATTTCGCAACCGCTCCAACCGGAGTAGCTTTTGAAGCTTGTCCACCAGTATTAGAATAAACCTCAGTATCCATTACTAAGATGTTTACATCTTCGCCAGTAGCAATAACATGGTCAAGTCCACCGTATCCGATATCATATGCCCAACCGTCACCACCGAAGATCCAGTTAGATTTCTTCACTAGATATTGTTTAAGATCTAAGATCTCTTTAGCTACAGGAGCTTTTTCTTTCTCTAGTAATGGGATAAGTTTATCAGTTGCAGCTTTTGAAAGTTCAGTGTTGTTTACACCTGCTAACCACTCTTCCATTACAGCTTTAGTTTCTTTAGAAACATCACCGTTAACACCTTCCATCTTCGCAACTAAACGCTCACGCATTTTGTTGATACCGATGTTCATACCTAAACCAAACTCAGCATTATCTTCGAATAATGAGTTAGCCCATGCAATACCGTGTCCGCTTTCTTTATGCTTACAGTAAGGAGTTGAAGGAGCAGAACCACCATAAATTGAAGAACAACCTGTTGCGTTAGCAACTGTCATTTGCTCACCGTATAATTGAGTGATCGTTTTGATGTATGGAGTTTCACNACAACCAGCACAAGCACCAGAGAACTCGAATAATGGCTGAGCAAACTGTGAATTCTTAACTGATTGGAATTTATCTACAACTTTATCTTTATAAGTAACATTAGCATCGAAATGATCCCAACGAGCGATTTCTTCTTTCTGTGAATCAAGAGGCTTCATAATTAATGATTTCTCTTTCGAAGGACAGATATCAGCACAGTTACCACAACCAGAACAGTCAAGTACAGAAACTTGCATTCTGAATTTAAGTGGAGCGAATTTACCTTTAGTAGCGATCAAGTCAGTACCTTCTGGTAAGTTCTTCTCTTCTTCTTCGTTCACTAGGAATGGACGAATAGCAGCGTGAGGACAAACGTAAGAACATTGGTTACACTGGATACAGTTATCAGCTTGCCATTCTGGAACGTTAACCGCGATACCACGTTTTTCGAAAGCAGAAGTACCAGCATCGAAAGTACCATCTTCTCTGTCAGTGAATACACTTACTGGAAGGTCATCACCTTTAAGAGCGTTAACTGGATCAACGATAGAAGAAATGAATTCTGGAACATTTCTTTCTGGCTTCTCGTCTTTACCGTCAATTTTAGCCCATTCTTTAGGAATATTTACTTTGATCACATCACCACCAGCATCAACTGCAGCATGGTTCATTTTAACGATCTCTTCACCTTTCATGCCGAATGACTTCACGATGAATTTCTTCATTTGCTCAACTGCAAGATCGTAAGGAATTACCTCAGCAATTTTGAAGAAAGCAGATTGCATGATCGTATTTGTTCTGTTACCAAGACCGATACCACTTGCAAGCTTAGTTGCATTAATGATATACATATTGATTTCGTTCTCAGCTAAATATTTCTTCATTGAGTTTGGAAGATGCTCTTTAGTTTCTTCCTCATCCCAAATTGAGTTTAATAGGAATGTTCCGCCTTTCTTAAGACCTTTAAGCATATCATACTTATCAAGGTAAGAAGGAACGTGACAAGCAACAAAATTAGGAGTACCTACTAGGTAAGGTGCGCGAATTGGGCTATCACCGAAACGTAAGTGAGAAGTAGTAATACCACCTGATTTCTTAGAATCGTATGCGAAGTATGCTTGACAATATTTATCAGTGTTTTCACCGATGATTTTGATAGAGTTTTTATTTGCACCTACTGTACCATCAGCACCAAGACCATAAAACTTAGCTTCGAAAGTGCTATCGTCTGCGATAGAGATCTCAGGAAGAATTGGTAATGATTTGAAAGTAACATCATCAACGATACCAACAGTGAATTGGTTCTTTGGCTCGTTCATTTTCAGGTTATCAAATACTGAAACGATCATCGCTGGAGTAGTGTCTTTAGAACTTAATCCGTAACGACCTCCAACGATCTCTGGTCTGTTCTCTTTATTGTAGAACATTTCTTTCACGTCTAAGTATAATGGATCACCATTAGCACCTGGTTCTTTAGTTCTGTCAAGAACAGCAATACGCTTAACTGAAGCAGGAAGAACGTTCATGAAATATTTCTCTGAGAACGGACGATATAAATGAACAGAGATTAAACCAACTTTTTCGCCTTTTGCGTTAAGATGATCAACAACCTCTTTGATAGTATCTGTAATAGATCCCATTGCAACAACAATGTTTTCAGCATCATCAGCACCATAATAAGTGAATGGATGATACTCACGACCTGTCATTTTAGTGATCTCTTGCATGTAGTAATCTACAACATCTGGAATTGGCTCATAGAATTTATTAGCTGCTTCACGAGATTGGAAGTAAATATCTGGATTCTGAGCAGTACCTCTTGTAACTGGGCTCTCAGGATTCAATGCATTATCTCTAAATTTTTGTACAGCATCCCAATCTACTAATGGAGCAAGATCTTCATTTTTGAAATACTCTACTTTTTGGATTTCATGAGAAGTACGGAAACCGTCAAAGAAATGTAAGAAAGGTACTCTTGATTTGATAGATGCAAGGTGAGCGATCGCACCAAGATCCATAACTTCTTGTACACTACCTGTCGCTAACATAGCGAAACCGGTTTGGCGAGTCGACATAACGTCAGAGTGATCACCAAAGATCGAAAGTGCTTGAGCAGCTAAAGAGCGCGCACTTACGTGGAATACACCTGGTAATAATTCACCAGCGATCTTGTACATATTTGGAATCATCAATAATAATCCTTGAGAAGCAGTAAAAGTCGAAGTTAATGCACCTGACTGTAAACTTCCATGAACAGCACCAGCAGCACCACCTTCAGATTGCATCTCAACTACCTTTACTTGCTCGCCAAAGATGTTCTCGCGGCCAAAAGAAGCCCACTCATCAATATATTCTGCCATCGTAGACGAAGGAGTAATTGGGTAAATTGCAGCAACCTCAGAAAACATATACGCAACATGAGAAGCCGCATAGTTTCCATCACAGGTGATAAAGTTTTTCTTATTTTCCATAATCTATTTATTTTTAGTACTTTACAATATCAAAATTCAATAAAACTAAAATCTGCACGAAATTAAGCATTTTGGGACTTTTTATTGTTAATTTTTAGACAATTAAGACCCATCAAAACTAATTTATAATGTTTTTAAATTAGCTTGATTTTCGCATTCATTTTTTCTTATATTTGCTTGAGACAGGGTTAAATACCGCCCTATTTATTGTTAATTCTAAAACAGAAAATTTATGAATTTGAAAACTAATTACCTCGGAATTGAATTAAAAAACCCACTTGTAATAGGAGCCAGTAATCTTGTAGCTGAACCGGATATTTTAAAACGTCTAGAAGATGTTGGAGCAGGCGCGATCGTTTATAAATCCCTATTTGAGGAACAAATACAACTCGAAAACTTACAACAATATCAAACTGAAGAAGACTATGGCGCTCGACATGCGGAGATGACCTCCTATCTTCCTAATTTACAGGATGCAGGACCTGAATTATTCCTTCACAAGCTTCGCGTAGCAAAAGAAAGCATCAGCATTCCATTGATTGCAAGTTTAAATGCTGTTTACGAGGAAAGCTGGGTTGAATATGCGAAAAAGATTGAAGAAACAGGTGTTGATGCAATAGAACTGAACTTCTATTCTACACCATACGAATTTGATGTGATGGGTAAAGCCATCGTTCAGGAGCAGATAGATACTTTAGAGGCTGTAAAAGGGGCTGTTAAGATACCTGTGAGTATCAAGTTAAGTCCGTATTATACTAATGCTCTTTATATTATTAATGAGATGGATAAGCTTGGAGTTGATGGTTTCGTTCTGTTCAACAGACTATTCCAACCAGATATTGATATTNAGAATGAGAAACATCACTACCCATACAATTTAAGTAATGAAGAAGATAATAGATTAGCATTGAGATATGCTGGACTTCTTCACGGGAATATTAATGCTAGTATTTGCAGTAATACCGGAATCCTAAAAGGAGATGATGTGATCAAGATGATCCTTGCCGGTGCCGATGTTGTTCAAATAGTAAGTGCAATCTACTTACGCGGACCAAAAGTTGTTGGAAAGATCTTGGAGGACGTTAAAGACTGGATGAGCAGAAAAGGCTATAAATCTCTCGCTGATTTCAGAGGTAAATTATCTAAGAATGCACTTGAAGAATCATACACTTATAAACGCGCACAATATGTTGACATTCTGATGAAGTCAAATGACATCTTTAAAAAACATCCAATCGTATAGATAAAAAGAAAGGGGCTCAGGCCCCTTTTTTTATTTAATCGTTATCTCATCTACAAAGATCCAGGCTTTATTACCTGCTCCAACATGCCATTCTGGACAGACTTCTATACTTTTTGCAAATACTTTTACAAATCTAGCTTTCTGATTCAGTTTGCTCAAACCAAACTCTCTGGTAATTCCACCTTGAGCTTTATCCTCTATATCATTTTCGATCTTTCCGAGTTTCGTATAGTTTCTTCCATCGTCTGAAATAAGGATTTCAACATAGCGTGGCATCCAGATCCATGACTTCTGCTCCTGAAGGAATCCGCCTGAAACTGAATTAATATTTTGCTTCTTCCCAAGATCGATCACTACTTGAAAATCCACACCATAATATCCTTGCCAAGATCCGGTTCTAAAGTCCTCTCCTCCTCTTATAAAATCTATTAGTCCGATATCACCTCCGGCAGTATACTGCGAACTATAAGCGTTTTTAATATCTATGGATCGTCCACCAGGAATCTTTAAATATTCCGCTTCTACAACTCTACTAGTAACATTATTTACAACTGCAATTGCTTTTATCTTGCTACTTTTTGTCAGTTTTAGTGGCTTTAAATAACTCTTAGATTCAGTTGTAGGAATGCTCCCATCCAAAGTATAATAGATCTCTGCCTCACAGTTAATACTCAATATCTCAACTTTATGATCTTTTGTAAAAGTTTTAGAAGTTGATTCAAAATATGGAGTTTCAGTTATGATATCATCCTTAATCTCTGATTTTGGCCAAGCACTTTTATCAACACCCCAATTAGAAGGTTTAGATCCCATCACAAACTCAATTTCTCCACCTTCTTCAATCATTTGATGTGTTATATAAGAATAAGGGTAATCAACTCCATTATGCTTTATGGATTGGATATAGATATTATCTTTTGACAGACCAGTTGCATTAATAGCAAATTGCTTCCCTGACTCAAGTTCAATTGTAATGTTATCAAAGATCGGAGTTCCGATTACATAAATATTATCACCAGGACATACAGGATAAAAGCCCATCGAACTCAATACATACCATGCCGACATTTGTCCACAGTCTTCATTTCCGCATAAACCATCTGGTTTCTCGGTGTATAATTCATCTAGAACCCTACGAATGATCTCTGCACCTTTCCATGGAGCTCCAGCATAATTATATAAATAAGCCATGTGATGGCTAGGTTCATTTCCATGTGCATATTGTCCAATCAATCCTGTAATATCTGATTGATGTCTACCTGAAAGCACTGCTTCAGTATAAAACAACTCATCAAGTTTCTCAATAAACGACAACTCTCCACCCAGATAGTCGATCAAGGCAGAAACATCATGTGGCATAAAGAAGTTATATTGCCATGTATTGGCTTCTGTAAGCATAAAATTCACTTCAGTCGGATCAAATGGTTTTACGAATTCTCCATTCATTCTACCCCTTACAAAGCCATTTTCACGATCGAAAATATTTTTCCAGAACTGAGCTCTTTCGATAAATTCATTATAGATCTCATTTTCACCAATAGATTTTGCTAATTGCGCAATACACCAATCATCATAAGCGTATTCAAGCGTTTTTGATACAGCTTCTCCTTCTTTCCCTGCAGGAACATATCCTTCTTTTCTATAGTGTTTTAATCCAAACTGATCATGCCTAGCACTACTCAGCATTGCTTCCAATGCTTGCTTTTGAAGTTCAATATCATCTTTTGCATAAACACCTTTGTTGATTGCATCATAAATTACAGGAATAGAATGATAACCGATCATACAGTTAGTTTCATTTCCAGCTAATTCCCATACAGGAAGCAATCCACCCTTTTCATGCATATCCAGCATAGATGAAATGAACTCACGCGTTTTCTCCTGTTCAGTGATCGTCAATAAAGGATGTAAACCTCTGAATGTATCCCATAAAGAAAACACAGTATACATTTTCTTATTTGAACGGTGAACTTTTGCATCATGCCCACGATAACTTCCATCAGCATCTGAAAAGAGATTTGGAGCAAGCAAACTGTGATAATATGCCGTATAGAATTTAGTAAGATCCGCTTCCGATCCTCCTTCCACTTTAATACGATCTAATGATCTCGCCCATAATTGTCTTGCTTCTACTTTAGATGTTTCAAAGTCTATTAATTTTTCTGCTTCAAGGTTCTTCTTAGCACCTTGTATACTAGTAGCAGATATTCCAACTTTCACAAAAACCTCTTCCTGATCTTCAGTTTTGAAACTCACAGCTACTTTCAAATCTTTAGCCTTTATAATTTCATTTGAGGCTTCGACTAACTGATCACCGTATTTGAAAGTCGCCTCATCGAAAGGCTTTGAGAAAACTGCATAGAAATAGATCCATTGATCATAAGCCCAACCTTGGGTTTTACGATAACCGGCAATTGTAGTATCGTTAATTAACCGCAAACCGAGTTCATTTATCACATCAGAGGTAACACTTTCTGTAAGGTCTATAATAACATTTGACTTCTGAGATTTCGGGAAAGTGTATTTATGATATCCAGTACGTTCCCCAACTGTTAATTCGGCTTTGATATCATAATCTTCCAATATAACCGAATAAAAACCAGCATTTGCGATTTCATTATCATGAGAAAAACGAGATCTGTATCCAGATTCAGGGTCAGATTCAGTACCTGGATTAAAAAGCACATCCCCAATGGTAGGCATCAATCGAATATCTCCATAATCACCAACTCCAGTACCGCTTAAATGGGTATGGCTGAATCCAAGAATCGTTGAATCTGAATAATGATAACCTGAACACCCATCCCAACTATCTATTCTAGTATCAGGGCTTAACTGTACCATTCCAAATGGAATTGTAGCACCTGGGTAAGTATGACCATGAGCCCCTGTTCCTATCAAAGGATCAACATAATCGACAGGATTTTTCTTTGTTGCACATCCAGCGAGCAAGACCGAACATGCAAAGAGCATTAAAATATACTTTTGCATATGTGTGTGTTATTTTATTTCAATTTCATCGATAAAAAGCCAAGATTTCTCACCTTCACCTGGATGCCCTTCTGGACACATCCCAATACCTTGAATAAATAATTTAATATATCTGGTTTTTTCACCTCCGAGCAATTCTATGTCGAAATGATGTTTAATTTCTTCTTTATCGTTAATGCTTCTATTATGACCTATTCTACCAAGTTTTATAAAATCAATACCATCATTAGATATATAATAAGTTATTGTCTCTGGAAGAAAGATCCAACTTGCATATCTTTGATAAAAGGATGCTGAAATCTCATCAATTTTCTTTGAACTCCCTAAATCTATGATCGCTTCCAGAGAATTTTCCTTTACTCCTAGCCATTTCCCGTCTCTATGATAAAAACTTCCTTTTAATCCGTCTAACAATTTGGTATTAACTCCATCATTATAAGGGCTGGTAAACTCTTTATCAAAATTAATCCTTGCACCAACACCTTTATGTAATTTAACTTCTTGAGTAGAGACTTTTTCCATTAATTTTCCATCTTCAAAAATCGCTGCTTTGATAATCATATCTGCATCCACACTTATTGGATGTTTATATACCATTGAGTTAGTATCAGGCTCTGATCCATCTATAGTATAATGTATATTCTTTTTATACTGTTCCGTGATCAGACTAAGTTTGTAACCACTTGTATCAATCTCTGTTTCAAAGTTGATCGCGTATGAACCTTTAGCATAATTAACACCAATAANATCGAAATATCTAAAATGCTGCTGCAATCTTTTATTGAACTGTCTCCAGCTTTTCTTTTCAGGATCTGTCCATACTACCTCGGCCAGAGCTAACATTCTTGGGATCGACATATACTCGGCATGATCAGGAGTAGCAATCCATTCTGTCCAGATATTACCTTGTGCACCTAAAACATGCTTAGCTTCTTCTTCACTCAAAACATCAGGTATCGGTTCGAATGAATATACCTTTTTAAGTGTTGTAAACCCACCAATAGCTTCAGGTTCAAATTCAGGATCAGCTTGATAATAATCGAAATAGCAATGCGAAGTTGGAGTTATGATCACATCATGGCCTTGTTGAGCAGCTTCAATTCCGCCTTGCATGCCTCTCCACGACATAACTGTTGCTTCAGGAGCTAATCCTCCTTCCAAAATCTCATCCCAACCGATCATTTTCTTTCCTTTTGAGATCAGATATTTTTCTATTCGCTTTATAAAATAGCTTTGAAGTTCATGCTCATCTTTTAATCCTTCTTCACTAATTCTATTCTGACATAAAGGGCATTCTTCCCAAGCTTCTTTGAATGCTTCATCTCCTCCAATATGAATATATTGCGATGGGAAAAGTTCAATTACTTCATCCAATACATTTTCAATAAATTCGAATGTTTCTTCTTTACCAGCACAGAATATGTCTTTATTAGGCCAATAACCTCCCGTTTGAACAGTGAGTTTTTCACCGGAACAGGATAATTCAGGATAAGCGGCGAAGACTTCAGATGTATGACCCGGCATTTCTATTTCAGGAATAACAGTGATAAATCTTTCTTTAGCATAAGCCAAAACCTCTCTCACATCATCTTTTGTATAAAAACCACCATAAGTAGCTTCCTCTCCGGGTCTTTGTTGTGAACGACCGCGCCAGGGTTCATCTTCATGATCTGCACGCCAGGCAGAGATCTCAGTTAATAGTGGATACTGATCGATCTCTAGTCTCCAACCATTATCATCTGTTAGATGCCAATGGAACGTATTGAATTTATAAAAAGCCATCAAGTCTATGAATTTCAAAATGAATTCCTTCGGGAAGAAATGTCTTGAAACATCCAAATGCATTCCTCTGTACTCAAATCGAGGTTTATCAACAATATGCATTCTTGGAAGATTGATCTTCTTAATTTCACCTTTCATTTTTCCTGCCAGCAATTCCGGAGGAAGAAGTTGCAAAAATGATTGAATTGCATAGAACATCCCTTCGGCATCCTGAGCTTGCATCATAACCGTTCCCATACGGGTCATGATCTCATAAGAATGCTTCTCCATTTGCTTTGTACTGTGAGTAGAAAGAACAATATCCCGATTCACTTCTCTCGCTTCATCATACAGAACGATCGGAATCTCAAAACCGGTTAGTTCTCTTAACATTTCGGCTAGCAAATCACCAGAATTTCTTAAGATCTCATTGTCTTCTTGCAATACGATCTTAACTTTGGAATTCAGGCTAATAACATCTTCTGAAACCAAATAATAATCTGGTCGTGGAATAATATTCGCGGATCCATAATTATCTTCTTTATCACATGCATAAAATAACAGAATAAAGATTGGAAGAATGAATAAATACTTTTTCATGGATTTTTATTTTAGATAACTATCTGAGTCAATTAGTGTGTTTTTTCCATCCTTATGAAGTGCATAATTAAAACCTGGATGAATACAATATGCGCCATACTCTCCGGCTTTATTCATTGCACAATATCCAACTTGAAAATCCTTATAATCTGGCAACTTATTTACAATCCTCATAACCGCTTCTTCACAAGCTACTTGTGGATGTTTCCCCTGACGCATAAATTCCACCACCAAGAATGTCCCCAATGTCTTCAGTACAAGTTCTCCCATTCCTGTTGCACAAGCGCCTCCTACTTCGTTATCAACATACAAACCTGCGCCGATCACTGGTGAATCCCCAACTCTGCCATGCATCTTGAATGCTGCACCTGAAGTAGTGCAAGCACCTGCCAGATCACCATTATGATCTCTGGTGATCAAACCGATGGTATCATGATTCTCAATATTGATAACTGGTTTGTATTTTGATTCGACCTTCCACTTTTCCCAGGCTTCTTTTGCCTTGTCAGTTAATAAATTCTCTTTCTCAAACCCACACTCTAATGCGAATTGCAATGCTCCTGATCCGGATAACATTACATGTGGAGTTTCATCCATTACTTTTCTAGCAACAGAGATAGGATGTTTAATATGTTGAAGAAAAGTAACCGACCCACAATTACCCGTAGGATCCATAATACATGCATCCAATGTAACATTCCCGTCTCTATCAGGGAAACCGCCTATCCCAACGGTCATATTATCAGGATCAGCTTCTGTTACTCTTACACCTGCTTCAGCTCCATCAGTGCAACTCCCGCCATTTGCCATACATTCTATAGAAGCTTCATTTGCTTCCAAACCATGGATCCAAGTGGAGATCACCATTGGTTTATTCTTAATTGTTGGGCTTTTAGGCTCAACTGCAGATTTCACTCTGGAGGCCATTAAAGTTCCGGCAGCTGCTAACAAACTACCTTTAAGAAAGTTTCTTCTGTTTGTCATACTAAAAATCTATTTCGATTTGATTTGCTAACAAATCATTATATGATTGTCTTTTTCTGATCAGCTTAGCCTCACCATTATGTATCAGGACTTCCGCTGGTTTGAATTTTGAATTATAGTTTGAAGACATGCTAAATCCATAGGCACCGGCATTATGAATAACAAGTAAATCGTTAACGCTAACTTCATTCAGCATTCTTTGAGTGCCGAGATTGTCGATCTCACAAAGGTTTCCAACAATATTATATTGCTTTAATTCTCCTTTTGGATTAGTAACATTCGTGATCTCATGATAAGCATTGTACATCATAGGACGAAGCAGATGATTGAAGCCTGTATCAACACCTACAAAATCAATATGCCCATTTGTTTTAAGGACTGTAGTTTTAGTCAATAAGAATCCCGCTTCACTGATCAAAAATCTTCCGGGCTCAAACCAAACCTCTATTGTCTTACCAATCCTTTCACAGAATCGTTTATATTCTTTCTCGAAAAGAGGTCCAACATCATCAAGCTCAATTACCACATCATCAGTTTTATGCTTAACCATGATCCCGCCACCAAAATCGACATATCTCAAGTCCTTAAACTTGGAAGCAATTTCAAAAACTGTTTGAACACCTTTAACAAAAACCTCTTTATTCAGGATCACATGGCTTGAATGTAGATGTACACCTTCAATCCTAATATTATACTTTTCGATGATCTCCATCAGAAGATCATACTGCGACATTGAGATTCCAAACTTAGATTGATTATGCCAGGCACTCACTTTTACTGAGTCAACCTCATCATAGTGTTCCTTATTGACTGCAGAGAAATCCAGATCGCCAGTTTGGCCTTGCTCAACTTCGTCAACTAAATTTGGATTCAACCTAATACAACAACCAACTGCATTTCCATAGTGCTTCCCGAAGCTTTCGAGGTTTTGGAGATTCTCGATATTAACTGGCACGCCAATGTCCACAGCTTCGCGCATTTCCTCAAATGAGACGATATTAGGGGTAAATACCATTTCAGAAGGTTTGAATCCCAATTCAAGTCCCATTTTGATCTCAGGAATAGAAACCGTATCCAAGCCTAATCCTTGAGTCTGCATATACTTTAAAATGCTGATATTGGAGCATGATTTTACTGCATATTTCAGATGTGCATTCACATTCTTAAAAGCAGATCGGAATTTCTTTATTTGTCGATCTATAATTGCAGTATCGTAAACATAGACCGGCGTCCCAAAGCTCTTCTCTATTTCATTCCAGTTTATATTTTCACTTAATTCCATTTCTTCAGTTTTATAAAAAATGTAGATCAGATCTACGTAATTTCAATACTCTATTCATTAGTTCAACAACCCGCTCATACTGTTTTTGAGAATGTTTATGCATCAATGAGTATCTAAGATGCCATGAAAGCATTCCATGAGCAGCCCATTGAATATAGAATGGTAAAAGTTCTTTCTCTTTTTCTTCCAGAGGCCTAAAGTTTTGATACGCTTGAATAAAAGCATCAACTAAGTTCTTATCCAGCTTATTATCAACAAAACAAAAACCATTGATCGTCATGGCGACATCCATCAATAAATGATCAACACAACTTTCTTCAAAGTCGATGATAGCTTTTAGCTTATCACCTTCATAAATGGTATTATCAGGAAAAATATCTCCATGTATTAATCCGATTGGAAGATCATGTTTCAGATATGGTTTTAGAAAATTGGTTTGCTCGATGAAATACTCATATATTTCAGGCAGTTGATTACTTGCTTCCGGGATCAAACTGATGATCTCATCACAATAATCTATATGAATAATATTCTTTCTACGGAAAGGCTCCCATTCTGGCAAACTATTCAATTTACCAACTGCCAAAGCTATCTCTCGAACAGTTTTCTCATTCAAGTTCGGTTCATGCCCATCAATGAATTCGGTCAACATTAACTTACCAGAAGGTGTTGAGGTTATTAAATCACCATGATTATTTGGGTAGATCTTAGCAACAGGAACCTCATTCGCTGAAAGATAATCAGTTAATCTGATCTCATGATTAAGTGATTTCTCATCAGGATTTTGAAGGCATAATCGATATAAGAACCTATCATCCAAAGTGCATGCCTTATAGTTTGCATTTGCAAATCCTGCTGAAATGCTTTCGACACTCAGAACTGATTTTACATTAAAGTAAGATGATAATATTTCTTTTATCTCTGCTTTCATCTAACAGATAAACTTATTTATAACTCCTTGCATATATTTCTCCTCTTTAATAATACTTTGTAGGAGGGCGAATTGATTTCTGGCTCGTATAAGATTGTGTTCAGGATATTTGATCTTAAAATATACATTACCGTTCAGGAAGTCTGTAAGAAATCTTAAACCAATAATCAGCACCATATATTTTGCCCCAAGAACCAAAGTTCTGATTTCATCATTTGTAAGATCTCCTTTTAATAAGCCAAGGAAAGCATTTGTAAGTGCTTCGAAGATTTCTTTACGCACATATACACCTTTCACATTCGGATCATCTTCCGGTAGTGGACTTGTAAATGTTCTGATCATATCGCCATAATCATTAAAAACATAGCCCGGCATCACGGTATCCAAATCTATGACACATCTGGCCTTAGCTGTATACTTATCTAAGAGAACATTATTAAGTTTGGTATCGTTATGAGTCGTTCGAACAGGGATATCCGCTTCTTTGAGCTCTTCATTCATGTTATTCAGAATACTCTTGGCTTCATTCACAATTGCGATTTCTTTTGCTGCAGCAATTTTTAGTTCAATACTTGCTTTTTCAAGTGCGGTATCAAACTCAGAATATCGGAATTCCAGATCATGAAAATTAGGAATGATCACTTTTAAATGGTCAGGATCAATTTCCTTTAGATCTTTGATGAATTTACCATAAGCACCAGCGGCTTCTGAGGCTTGCTTTTCGGATTCAACCACTTCCAGGGAAATTGAATCTTTGATCAGATTATACACCCTCCAATAGTTTCCATCATCATCTAAATAGAAAGTATTTTTTCCTGCAGATATAGATCTTAACTCCTTACTGTCTTTAGAATCCAACTCATTTAGTACTAACTCAATATTATGAATTACATCTAAAGGTTTCTTAAAAACATTTGCATTTATTCTTTGAAGAACGTAAGATTCAGTTTCATTTTGAGTTTTAAACTTCAGAATGAATGTATCATTGATATGCCCATTTCCAAATGGTTCAAAAGATTCAAGCACACCATTGATATCGAACTGTTTAATTATATGTTCTATATTGTTTACGCCCATATATTGTTTGGATACTTCCCTGCTTCGATTAATTCATTTATGCTTTTAACGACCATCGGTCTGTCTTCCTGATATGTTACTCCAAACCACTGGTCTTTACTTTCCAGAACTTTAAAGTCGGCGATGTCTTTTGTGATCAATTCTGTAACGATGGTAGGGATATAATACTCTGATTTTGGAACCTCAAGATTCTCACTAAGGAATGCTTTGAATCCATTTTCAAGATGTTCAAACACTTCAGGAGTGAACCCCCAGAAATTCATTGAAACAACTTCATCACCAATGAGGTCATTCCACTGACCATTTGTATTCTCAAATCCGATCCCCCCATTCTTTCTTTGAATATTTGTTCTCTCAGTAACTTTGATCAGGTTTCTACTGTCATCAAATTCACAAACACCTCTGGAAACGGTACCAAAATCAGTAACGGTTTTATCTATGCCATAACCAACCATACAAAACTGCAATTTCCCTGATTGCTCTTTCTTGAAGAAATCGCCAATCGTTGTATAAGATTCAGCGCCATAAAAATCGTCGGCGTTGATAACTGCGAAAGGCTCTTTGATAGCATCTTTAGCTGCTAAAATTGCATGAGCTGTCCCCCATGGTTTAACTCGGTCTTTAGGACATACAAATCCTTCTGGGAGTATTTCAGTTTCCTGAAGAACATATTGGGTTTCGATCTTACCTTTTAGTTTTGGCTCAAAAACCTCTTTAAAATCCTTTTCAATTTTTTTATTGATAACGAATACTACTTTCCCAAATCCCGCTCTGATCGCATCATAGATTGAATAATCGATGATACTTTCTCCGGATGGTCCGATCTTATCCATTTGTTTTACTCCACCATAACGGGAGCCTAATCCTGCAGCTAATATTAATAAACTAGGTTTCATATTCTATTTTTAAATTATTTCCACGAACGTAATTTGTGCCAACGGGTGGCAAACATATAAATAAAGATATAACATGGGATCAACACCCAATATGCATCTTGAGAATTAAAGATAACAGTAAGCTTCGCCCAAACGAGAGGTAATAAAGCACCACCGCAAATTGCCATGATCAGCAATGCCGATCCGGTTTTAATGAATTTACCAAGATCAGCGATCGCCAATGGCCAGATCGCCGGCCAAACAAGTGCATTTGCCAAACCTAATAATGCAACAAATGTAACTGAAGCCATTGCAGGGCTGAAAATTGCTCCTAACGTAAATACAACACCTAAAATAGCGGAGATTTCGAGAGCTTTCTTCTGCGAAATATATTTTGGTATACAAATGATCCCGATCACATAACCTAAGATCATTGCAGCTAGTGTATAAGAAGTGAAAAGCTTTGCTGTATCAATGGAGATCCCTAGTGTAATTCCATATCGAATAATTGTATCACCTGCGATAACTTCAGCACCCAAATAAAAGAATAATGCAAATACACCCAAGACTAAATGTGGGAATTGCATTACACTAGTTTTACTACTGATCTCATCACTCACTTCTTCTTCAGGTTCGTCAATTTCCGGAAGCGGAGAAAATCGAATCATCAACCCTAATAAAAATAGAACAGCAGCTATTACGATATACGGATTAATAACTCTGGCTGCCAACTCATCAAGTGCGATTGCCTTAGCAGAAGCATCCATAGCATTTAGACTTTCAACAAATGCATCACCATCACTTAAAACAAAATAGGCTAAAACCAATGGGGCTAATGCACCTGCAACCTTATTACAGATACCCATGATGCTTATCCTTTTCGCTGCAGACTCGATCGGCCCGATGATGGTGATATACGGATTAGAGGCCGTTTGCAATACTGCCAATCCGGTTCCCATCACAAACAGTCCAAGTAAGAAGAATGCATAAATTCTGGTCATTGCAGCCGGAATGAATATCAATGCACCGATCGACATAACGATCAATCCGAGCATCATTCCTTTCTTAAATCCTGTTTTCTTTAGAACCCATGATGATGGTAATGCCATAACTGTATATGATATATAAAAGGCGAATACCACAAAAAATGCTTGAAATTCTGTTAGTTCACAAGCAATTTGCAAATAAGGAATTAGAATTCCATTTAGCCAGGTAATGAAACCGAAGATAAAGAATAAAACTCCAATTATTGTAATTGAAAGAATGTATGATTTTTTACTATTTATTGATGTTGTCATTATTTTCAGTTTAAATTATAATCCTTGCTTATTGGTCGTATACTTCATAATCAATATAGTTTTATCCATTTTTATCTATTTAGGAAACTCGTAAGTAATATCTACATCCAGCCAAGCCTCAAGTTTCTTGAACATTTCCTCCTGAACATCTTTTGGAAAGTTTCTGATCCTGGTGGAGTGCGATCCTCCTTCTAATACATACTTTACAGCATCGCATTCACCAGTAAGTTCAACAGCTTGCGAAGTGTATGGATCAACTTCACCATAAATGTAAAGCATGCGATCACCTTTAGTTTGGAGGAAACGTTTGACTTTTTGCATCAATTCAGGTTTATAGATCAGTTCAACTCCTTCTGGAAGTACAAAATCATAATCATGTTTCTTTACAACATCCAAAAGTCTCTTGAACTCACTAACATCATACCCATAATAACCGAAATCGGTCATTGCCTGTACCATAAATGAAAAACCATCTTTTGTTTTTGGTTCAGCTAAATAGCCATAACCAACAATCTTTTCCCAGTGTTTATAGACAGAATCCATCCCTACAGTTTTATCCGGGATGTTTGCACACGCTGAACCCCATTGCCAAAAAGCGAATGAATATTCAAGAACCATATACTCATAGCCATGCTCATATCCTTTTCGATATGTATAGCCTTTCGCCTTATTTCCTTCGATGAATTTTGGAAGCAGCTCTTCTTTATTCTTCAGCATTAACTTTTGGAAGTTATGAATGTCTTTTCTACATTTTTTTGTGCCGATATTGTTTAGATGATCATAAAAACGTTCATCTTCTTTTGAGAACATCAAAGGACCAACATAAGGAACAGAAGCATCCACATCATTTGGAAAAAAATACCTGTGATACATAGCAGTTTGTCCGCCTTTACTGATTCCGGTATTCACCCATTTAGCTTTGAAGAAAGGCTTGAATAATTCTACAACCCTATGATGATCATTAGCAGCATTTTCAATGGTTAGATATTGATAATCCATATCTTCAGGTAGTGATTTCCCAAAATATCTATGTTCGACAAAGATTTGGTTTGCATCCAGAATCCTTGTTAACTCAGTTGTATAATCAGGTCTTACAGCTCTATGAGCATTATAACCTTCCGTAACTAATACAACAGGCCTTCTTTTACATTTTAATGATAGGAATACTCTTTGCTTAAAGGATCCTTTATCAGGATTTTTGTGATCCAGTGGCTGAGTTATGAGTAATTCATAGAACTCATTGAACTTCTCTCCGGAATCTATCTTAACAAACTCGACTCCTTCAAGTTTATTTAAATATTCTTGTAATTCGGTAGTTTGAGCTGATGAGATCAGCCAAAGTAATGCCAGCGAAAGGCTTAAAATTATCTTCTTCATGTATATTATCTAAAAATGAATCCGTCTTTTAATGGGTCGTTAGGGTCTATATAAAACTTATTTTGTCCTGTGATATAGGCTGTTCCCGTGACTTTTGGAATGATCGCATTATAGGAATCGAAGGTAGTTTCTTCTACAGCAGATACTTCAAAGCAAGTGTCCAAAATACTTTCAATTCGAATAGATTGATTCAGCTCGATTTCACCTTTAGCATAATGCAAGGCAGCACGACCGCTCACTCCGGTACCAGTTGGAGACCGATCAACTTCACCTTCTGCGAAAATGCATACATTCCTACTATGATTTTTAGGGTCTTTAGCTTTACCGGTGAAAATTGTACCATAAAGGAAACTCAGGTCTTCCTCAAATGGATGTCTGATCTCAAAGTTTTCCATAACGGCATGCTTTATTCTTTTCCCCCAATCGATCAGTTGATTATAATCTTTTGCTTCTAGTCCGATACCAATGGAATCAGCATCTACATAAGCATAAAACGCTCCGCCATAGGCAATATCGAATTTCACTACACCTATCCCATCAACTTCAACTTCGGCATCTTTGAGATAAACAAAGGAAGGTACATTTCTAAAACTTACCTCATCAACTTCGCCATTAATACGCTTTACTTGTGAGACAATTCTACCGGCAGGTGCATCGATCTTCAATTCAAACTCATTCCCTTTTTTATCTATAATTCCAGTATTAGGTAAAATCTTTGAAAGTGCGATGATAGCATGTCCACACATAGTACTATAGCCTTCATTACGGATAAAAAATACTCCGAAATCGCTATCCGTATTTGTTTCTGTAAGAATTGCCCCATACATATCGGCATGACCACGAGGTTCAAACATTGTTGATGTACGTAGGTGATCATAGTTTTCCATGAAGAAGCGTCTTTGCTCAAGTATTGTTTGCCCTTCGATCTCAGGTAGTCCGGATGTAAAAATCCTAAGAGGCTCTCCTGCGGTATGTGCTTCAATACTTTCGATGCACATCCAGTGTTTTGGGGGTTCCCAAGCTAATTTCATCCTGAATAAATTTGGTACATCAAATTAATAAAAAAGGTAGCAGAATAGCTAATAAAAGCATTCTAAATTCATCGTTAAAGTGAGCTATTTGGTAGACTAAAACGCACTTTTTCAGAATCAAACTAATAATTCCATAATCAGTAAGTTCCAAAGCAAATCCGAATATGATTCGGCATTCACCCTATTATTTTCTGTATTCACCGATTTTTGCTTTTATATATTAGGTTCCTCTTCTACTTTTAATTCTGAAACAAAAACAATGTTTATGAAAATAACTAAACTCTTTTTATCTGTACTTTTCGCGTTTGGACTTATTGCTACAGAAAATACAATGGCTCAGGATAACACTCTTGAGGTAGGATATCGCAGAATAGGGCGTGTTGATGCTGACGCTTTTAAACTCGATAAGGCTTCTACTGTTCAAATTGAAGGAACGGGTGGTCTTTATGAAAGACTAGGTAATGATGTACTTTTCTATGGATGGATCCTTGATGCAAAAACCCGTAAGGTAGTTTGGAGTCTTTTAGATGAAGAAAATGACAGATATTTCGACTATAGAAGAGCCGATGGTCGCTTCAGATTTGATACTGAGATCGAACTGCAAGCTGGAGAATATGAAGTTTACTACGCAGCAGGACTAGATAATAACAATGAGAACAATTTCAATCTTGGAGATGTATTCGACTGGATCTTTAGTGGTGATGACCGCAGAGAATATGAAAACAATAAGAGGTTTTCGAGGTATTGAATGACTCTTACGGCTGTAGACACAGATTTTACTCCTATTGACCTTTATGACAATCTGGACAGTTTTGCAGAGAATACTATCTTCTCGGTAATGAGAGCCGGAGATAATGAATTGATCAGAAAGAGCTTTAAAGTTGAGAAGGAAGTTGATTTAAATATTTATGGTGTTGGAGAGCAATATGCAAGAGAGCAATTCGACTTTGCATGGATCCTTGATGCTAAAACTTATGAAAAAGTTTGGCCAACAAAAATGACCCGCTTTGAAAAAGCAGGCGGAGGGAAAAAGAATAAAATGGTTTCTGAGATCATTACTCTTCCTGAAGGGGAATACACACTTATCTATGTTACTGATGATAGTCACTCTTATGACCATTGGAATGTTCTTCCTCCATACGATCCACAATCATGGGGAATTTCGATCTGGGTTGAAGGTAAAGATGAACGTCATATTGGAGAGGCTGAAAAGTCAGATCATTTTTCTCTTAAGCTCACAAAAGCCAGAGATGATGACTATATGAGTCAGGCATTCAAATTAGAAAAAGATATGGATGTTAGAATCTATTCTATTGGTGAAAGAGCAAATCGTGGTGATATGGCCGATTATGGTTGGATCATCAATATGGATAATCATGAAAAAGTTTGGGAATTCAAAGAAAGATATTCTGAATATGCCGGAGGTGCAGATAAGAACAGAATGATCAATGAAGAGATCCGACTTGAAGAAGGAAATTATATCGCATATTATGTGACTGATGGTTCACATTCTTACAGAGATTGGAATGATTCTCCACCTATGCTTCCACATTTATACGGTTTAAGTATTTATGCTGAAGAGAATGAATATTTCAAACTCACAGACGCAGAAGACATTAAAGATAAAAACCTGGTTTCACAGATCTTACGAATCAGAAATAATGATTATGAACGCCAACACTTCACGCTAGAAGAAGACACTAAAGTTAGAATCTACGCTATTGGTGAAGGTGATGGTGGAGATATGTACGACTATGGTTGGATCAAAGATCGTGATACCGGAAGAATTGTTTGGGAAATGACTTACCGCAAGACAGAACATGCAGGTGGTGCAAGAAAGAACAGAATGTTTGATGGTACGATTTTGCTTCCAAAAGGTGATTACACCTTATATTTCGAATCGGATGGCTCACATTCATACAGAAGCTGGAACTCTTCAGCTCCACATGATCAGGAGAATTACGGGATCAGTGTTTATTTTGTGAATGAATAGAAATCTCGGATTACGGATTACGGATTACGGATTACGGATTACGGATTATAATAATAAAGAAGTGGGGTTTTAGAAATCTCACTTTTTTTTGTGACTTTATTAAGTTTTGGGAACTAATGTATAAAAACATGAAATCACAAAACTTAATTCAAGAGCTTACTTATAATTTCTCACTAGAGATTATTAAGAGATTTTGCCGTAAACAAGATTACGATAAAGCATCTATATATAATCAATTGGTTAAATCTTCTACATCAATTGGAGCTAATGTTGAAGAGTCAATAGGAGCTTATTCTAAGAAGGATTTTCTTAATAAAATCACCATTGCATACAAAGAGGCAAGAGAAACTCGATATTGGATTAGATTACTTAAAGATTCTAACAATTTAGATAATGAAAGCGCAGGCTTTTTATTAACCAAAATTGATCAAATAATAAGAGTTTTAGGCACAATACAAAAGACCACGAAGTCAAATTTATAACTGTAATCCGTAATCTGTAATCTGTAATTAAAACTGATTCTCAATCAGCTTATCATCCGCAATATTTGGAATGGTAACCTTCAGTTTTGGTTCAGCTTCCATAGCACGTTTGATCGCGAAAATTGCTCCTTCATTACGAGCCCAGCTTCTTCTTGAGATCCCATTATTTACATCCCAGTGAAGCATCATATGTAATCTTTTATCAGCAGCTTCAGAACCATCTAACAGCATTCCAAATCCTCCATTGATAACTTCTCCCCAGCCTACGCCACCACCATTGTGGATACTGATCCAGGTAGCTCCTCTGAAGCCATCACCAATTACATTATGGATCGCCATATCAGCTGTAAAGCTAGAACCGTCATAAATATTTGAAGTCTCACGGAAAGGAGAATCCGTACCTGAAACATCATGATGATCACGACCTAATACAACAGGTGCAGAGATCTTGCCATCTTTAATTGCCTTATTGAATGCTGCAGCGATCTTCGTTCTACCTTCGCAATCTGCATATAAGATGCGTGCTTGAGAACCTACAACCAATTTATTCTCCTTAGCTTCACGGATCCAGCGAATATTGTCTTTCATCTGCTGTGTAATTTCCTTAGGAGCGGTTGCCGCGATTTCTTCTAAAACATCCATTGCAATTTGGTCTGTAGTATCAAGGTCTTCAGGTTTTCCGGATGTACAAACCCATCTGAATGGTCCAAATCCATAATCGAAGCACATAGGTCCCATGATATCCTGTACATAAGAAGGATATTTGAAATCACCCTTCTCATTCATAATATCAGCACCGGCACGACTTGATTCGAGTAAGAATGCATTACCATAATCAAAGAAATACATACCGTTCGCCGTTAGCTTATTGATAGCTGTAACATGACGGCGTAATGTTTCCTGAACCTTTTCTTTGAATTTCTCAGGTTCATGGGCCATCATTTCGTTTGACTCTTCAAGGCTTAGTCCAACAGGATAATATCCTCCGGCCCAAGGATTATGTAATGATGTTTGATCTGATCCTAGATCAACATAAATATCATCTTCAACGAACTTTTCCCACAGATCAACAATATTCCCTTGATAAGCAATGGAAACTGCTTCTTTATTTTCCTTGGCAACACGCACTCTCGCCACTAATTCATCAAGATCAGTATATACTTCATCAACCCAACCTTGAGAATGACGCGTATGAACAGCTTTCGGATTTATTTCAGCAATAATACCAATAGCACCAGCAATTACGGCAGCTTTTGGTTGAGCACCAGACATACCTCCTAAGCCGGAAGTCACGAAAAGTTTTCCGCCAAGACCTTCGCCGTCTTTTTCGATCTTACGGCCAGCATTTAATACTGTGATTGTAGTCCCATGAACAATTCCTTGAGGACCGATATACATGAATGAGCCTGCAGTCATTTGTCCATATTGAGAAACGCCTAGCGCATTGAATTTCTCCCAGTCATCCTGAGCAGAATAGTTAGGGATCACCATTCCGTTTGTCACAACCACTCTTGGAGCATCTTTATGTGAAGGGTATAGGCCCATTGGATGACCAGAGTATAATACCAATGTTTGTTCATCGGTCATTTCCGACAAATACTTCATAGTAAGAAGGTATTGCGCCCAGTTTTGGAATACAGCACCATTTCCGCCGTATGTGATCAACTCGTGTGGATGTTGGGCAACAGCAGGATCTAAATTATTCTGCAGCATAACCATAATACCTGCAGCTTGCTCCGATTTTGCAGGATACTCTGCGATATCCCTTGCATACATTTCGTAATCAGGACGGAATCTGTACATATAAATTCTTCCGTATTTCTTCAACTCCTCAGCAAACTCAGGTGCTAGAACATCATGATGTTTTGGATCGAAATAACGAAGTGCATTATGTAATGCTAACTGCTTTTCCTCTTTAGAAAGGATATCCTTTCTAACTGGGGCGTGATTAACATCAGGATCATATGCTTTTGGTTCAGGAAGTACCTCTGGAATTCCAAGAACTATTGCTTTTTGAAAATCGTTTAATGACATAGTGCTATATGTTAATTTTTTAACGCAGCAAAATTACAATAAACTTGGAAATGGGATTTGATTTTAGAAAAAAACTTAATCGTTTGAAAAGTTCAAATTTGCAACTCTTAATTGAAAGTCTATAATTAATATTTCTCAGGCATGTTTTTTATCACATTAGAAAGGAACTCCCGAGCTCTGAACAACTGAGCTTTGACTGTACCGAGAGGAATATCAAGTTCTTTAGAGATCTCTTCATATGAATACTCCTTGAAATATCGAAGTTCTATCAGGGTTTTATAATGAGGTTTTAACTTCTCAACTACAGCCCTCATCATTTTTATCTTTTGCTTTTTGATGATCTTCTCTTCAGGATCTAGGCCGGATGAAGGTAAACTTTCTACAATGGTTGTATTCAGATTCGCATCACTTGTCACATCAGAATTAGATAAAGCGCTTTTCTTTTTCTTTCTTATAAAATCAATGCAATTATTGGATGCAATTCTGAAAAGCCATGTGCTGAAAGCGTAGTCAGGTGTATATTGGTGTAGTTTCTTAAATGCTTTTCCAAATGCTTCTATGGTAAGATCGTCAGCATCATGTGGATTATTCGTCATTTTTAACAACATGAAGTAGAGCGAATCACGATAGTGGTCCATCAATTCGGCATAAGCTTTCTGATCACCGGTTTCTATGGCCAGCTTCACCAATTGATAATCTCTAACTCCTTTTTCTGTTAAATGACGGCCTACTTCCATTTATTTGGTTTGCTAAGCACATTTGATAGTCCTAAAGTCATTTGTAAGATCAGCATAAACACTTCCATCACAGGGATTGCGAGCAATAACCCTTTCTCATTCAACACTTTCATGCATTTCTTATAAATGAATAATTGAGAGAACAATCTCAGCACGAATAATGATAAAACTATTATTAAATTAAAGTTAGCAATTAAGAGAGGAATGAGCAAGCTATAAAACAATAATTGTGAAAAGGCATATTTCCCAAGTATGGTCTTAAATTTCGGTTTATAGAACTTGCCGGCTGATAAATGTCTTCTTTTTTGAATGAACCACGACTTAAAAGAAGTTTTAGGTTTCGAGAAGCAATAAGTTTTAGGATTAATCTCTATTCTGGTATTACTCTTTGTTGCCACACTATTGATAAAAAGATCATCATCTCCGGAACTCACCTTATAATGCGACATAAATCCTTTAGCCTGAAAAAACAATGATTTGCGATATGCCAAATTTCTTCCGACTCCCATATAAGTCAGTCCTGCAAGTGAAAATGATAGATACTGCATGGCCACATGTAAAGTTTCATATCGAATGATCTTATTCAAGAATCCTTTTACTCGTTGGTGAGGTGCATATCCCAAAACAATATCAGTTCCATTATTCATACCTGAAGTCATATTTTGCAACCATTCATCAGATGCCGGACTACAATCAGCATCCGTTAGCAGAAGAACATCATACTTTGCAGATTTGATCCCGATCGATAAAGGAAATTTCTTTCCTGAAAAGAAGTTCAGATTCTGATGTATCGTAACAACTTTCAGATGTTCATTCTCCCTTTCGAAGTTCTTAAGCAACTCTTCACTTTCATCATCTGAAGCATCATTTACAACGATCACTTCAAAATTCTGAAACTTTTGACCCAGAATTAGTGGGAGATTTTTCTCCAAATTGTAGTACTCATTTTTCGCACAAATAATTATGGATACACCTTCTTGCAATGATTCTTTTGCTGAATCTTTATAAAAAGCCAGTCTTCTAAAATAATACCAATAATAATAGAGCTGATCGAATGTGGCCAGCACGAAAATCGAGAAAAGAATGAATAATAAACTAAATTCGGGATATTGTATCTCCATACCTTATTATTAAAGGACAAAACTATCTATTCTTGATGAATAAGATTTATCTTTGCTCAATTATTTATGAACATGAAATTCTCGATAAATTCTACCGATAAAAGTTCTGCAGCAAGAGCCGGAGTACTTCAAACAGATCATGGTGAGATCCAAACACCTATTTTTATGCCTGTTGGTACTGCAGGTGCCGTTAAAGCAGTGCATATTCCTGAAATTAAAGAAGATACTAAAGCTCAGATCATTCTTGGGAACACCTATCATCTATACTTAAGACCCGGACTTGAAGTGATTGAAGGTGCCGGAGGCTTACATAAATTCAATGGTTGGGATAAACCGATCCTTACAGATAGTGGAGGTTATCAGGTATACTCGCTTGCAAACACCAGAAAACTTACAGAAGAAGGTGTAATGTTTCGTTCACATATTGATGGCTCGAAACATCAATTTACTCCTGAAAATGTAATGGATATTCAAAGAAGTATTGGTGCTGACATTATCATGGCTTTTGATGAATGTACTCCTTATCCTTGCGAGTATGATTATGCAAAAAACTCGCTGGGAGTTACACATCGTTGGCTCGACAGATGTATCAATCATTTATCATCAACTGAGCCTAAATACGGATATAATCAGAGCCTTTTCCCCATTGTTCAGGGTAGTGTTTATGATGACCTAAGAAAAGAATCTGCAGAATACATAGCATCTAAAGATGCTAATGGAAATGCCATCGGAGGACTATCGGTTGGTGAACCACATGAAATGATGTATGCTATGACTGATCTCGTTTGTGGTATTCTTCCAAAAGATAAGCCAAGATATCTGATGGGCGTTGGAACACCAGTTAACATCCTGGAAAATATTGCCTTGGGTATTGATATGTTCGACTGCGTAATGCCTACCAGAAATGCCAGACATGGTATTCTTTATACTTCAGAAGGCATCATCAATATTAAAAATGAGAAATGGAAGAAGGATTTCTCCGTAATTGATCCTAATGGAACTTCATTTGTAGATTCTCAATATACCAAAGCTTATGTGCGACATCTTTTCGCTGCTAATGAGATGCTGGGCGGAATGATCGCTAGTTTGCACAATCTCAGATTCTATCTTTGGTTAGTTGGTGAAGCCAGAAAACATATCCTGGAAGGTGATTTTAGCACTTGGAAAGCACAAATGGTGAATAAACTGGGTCAACGTTTATAAAATGTGTATTTTTAAGAACACTTGAATTCCAATACATGAAAACCATAGACTATTACATCATTAAAAAGTTTTTAGGGACCTTTTTCTATGCGATCAGTCTATTGATCATTATTGTGATCATCTTTGATATTTCTGAGAATATTGATGAATTTCTGGAAAATAAAGCTCCTCTGAAAGAGATCGTTTTCACTTATTATCTGAATTTCATTCCTTATTTCATAAACTTATTTATTTACCTATTCACCTTTATTTCAGTGATCTTCTTTACATCGAAGTTAGCGTCCAATACTGAAATAATTGCAATACTGAATTGTGGAATTAGCTTTACGAGATTACTCAGACCATATTTGATTTCAGCTGCATTCCTGGCCATACTTTCATTCTACCTGTCAAACTTCCTTATTCCTGTTGCTAACGAGAACAGAAGAGAGTTTAAAGGAAAGTATATGGAAAAGCTGGAAGAAAATAAAGATAAGAACATCCACATGCAGATCATGCCTAATGAGTTTGTTTATGTTGAGAATTTCAATCTGCATACAAATTATGGTTATCGCTTCACTCTTGAAAAATTCGATAATGAGGGTTTAATGACCTATAAGATCAGTAGTGAAAAGCTAAAATGGAATGAAGATGAACAAAGTTGGAAACTAAGCAATTATTTCATTCGAACCATAGATGGAATGGACGAAACACTCACTAGAGGAAAAGAATTGGATACAGTTCTGGCATTAAGGCCCGGCGATCTATATGTGATGAAAGAAGATTTTGAGGTAATGAATTACTGGGAGCTCAATGAGCGAATTGAACTCGAACGCATGAAAGGCTCAGAAACCTTAAAAACATATCAAGTTGAGAAAGGTAAAAGACTGGCATCACCATTTGCAACCATTGTAATGACCATCATTGCTGTTTCATTATCCAGCAGAAAGATAAGAGGTGGAATAGGCATGCACCTTGGTCTTGGCCTAGCTATTGCATTCTCTTTTATTTTATTCATGCAAGTTTCAACGGTATTCGCAAAATTCGGGAATCTATCTCCGGTTTATGCCGCCTGGATCCCAATTTTGATATTTAGCCTGGTCGGGATCGTTTTAATAAAATCAGCTCCGAAATAATTACAATTTCGATTTCCAGCAGAAATAGTTTTTGAATAATTCCGAACACTCAGGTTCCGAATCAAAAATCCCGAACAATGCAGAACCACTGCCACTCATTGCTGCATAAACAGCCCCCAGATCCAATAAGCTATCTTTGATCTGTCCAATTTCCGGATGCTTTAAAAAGATAGATTTCTCAAAGTCATTCTTTAAAACTTCATTCCAGTCGGAAAGATCATTTTGTATTAGTTCTTTTATACTTATCAATTTTGGGAAAGGAGTAACACCAGAATAGGCTTCTGCAGTATTAATGTGAAGATTTGGCTTAACTATCAATATATACTTCCCTAAAAGATCCAGATCTATATCTTCGAAAACATCTCCCTTTTGACTAGCGAAAACAGCTTTATTTTTGATAAAAAATGAACAATCTGCACCGATCGGCATCGCATACTTGATCATTTGCTCTTCTGAAAGATTCAATTCGAAGATCTTATCCACCAATTTGATCGCAAAGGCAGCGTTTGAAGAACCTCCGCCCAATCCGGCACCCATCGGGATTACCTTATGCAAATGAATATTCATTCCCGGAAGCTGAAAATCCTGCTGCAATGCTTTACAAGCTTTTAAAACCAAATTATTTTCCTGATTTCCCGGAATTTTCAGTCCTGTAGATTTGAATTGGATACTCTTATTCTTGGCTGGTACGATCTCAAGAATATCACGTAAAGGGACCGGATAAAATACGGTTTCAATATTATGGAAACCATCAGGTCTCTTTTCAGTTACAGAAAGTCCAAGATTGATCTTCGCATTTGGGAATATAATCATATAACAAAGCTACAAAATGCATTTTCAAAATCAATTTTCACAATAGATGAGTTTTAAACATCAAGACAAATTCCTTAAATTTGATAGCAAATCATTTAATATATGGCCTTACTGAATTCTGTTATATTCTGGTTGATCAAAAAGCGTTACCATCAGATCGAGCTATTCATGAAATATCCTCATGATGTACAGTTTGAGTGGTTTAGAGAATTGATGTATGCCGCGAAATATACAGAATGGGGTAAAAAATATGATTATCAATCGATAAACACCATTGAAAAGTTCAAAGAGAGAGTTCCGATCAGTTCTTATGACGACCTCAAGCCCTATATCGACAGAATGCGAAAAGGAGAAGAAAATATTCTCTGGCCTACCGAAATCAGATATTTTGCCAAGTCTTCAGGTACAACAAGCGAACGAAGTAAGTTCATTCCGGTATCTGAAGAATCTTTGGAAGAATGTCATTATAAAGGTGGAAAAGATATGCTGGCCATTTATTATCAATCCAATCCCGATTCACTTTTTTTTGATGGAAAAGGAATTGCCATGGGTGGGAGTCATCAGATCAATGAAGTCAGCAATGAAGAGTTCTATGATGGTGATCTTTCAGCAATTATCATTAACAACTTACCTTTTTGGGCCGAATTTCATCGTGTTCCCAAAAGAAGAGTTGCATTAATGGATGATTGGGAATTAAAGATCGAAGAAATGGCACGATCCACTATGCATCATGACATTACTAATCTCTCGGGTGTCCCATCCTGGACCTTACTATTGCTGAAAAGGGTTCTTGAGTTAAGCGGAAAAAAGAATATCCTGGAAGTTTGGCCAAATCTTGAGGTCTTTTTCCATGGAGGTGTGAATTTCGATCCCTATCGTGAGCAATTCAGAAAGCTCATTCCTTCAGATCAGATGAATTATTTCAATACCTATAATGCTTCTGAAGGATTTTTCGGCATTCAGGATTCTAATAATTCCGATGAGATGCTTTTAATGTTGGATTATGGAATCTATTATGAATTCATTCCGATTGAAAATGTAGGTGAAGATCATCCTAAAACTTTCCAGCTTGATGAGGTTGAAATAGGTAAGAATTATGCAATGGTGATCTCTACCAATGGTGGTTTGTGGAGATATTTAATTGGTGATACCGTTGAGTTTACTTCCAAAGTTCCATATCGCATTCGAATTACCGGTAGAACCATGAATTTCATCAATGCTTTTGGTGAAGAGCTTACAATAAATAATGCAGAAAAAGCCTTAGCGATCAGTTGTAAAAAAACAAATGCGATCATTAATGAATATACTGCCGCCCCTCTTTATTTCTCAGATCAACAAAGTGGTGCCCATGAATGGCTTATAGAATTTGAGCAAGAACCAGAAAAGCTTGAAGTATTCCAAAAAAAGCTGGATAAAGAACTTCGAAAATTGAATTCTGATTATGATGCTAAACGAAAAGGTGATCTACTACTTGGGCCACCACAGATCAAAAGCTTACCAAAGGGAACATATTATCTATGGATGAAAAAGCGAGGAAAACTCGGCGGACAAAATAAAGTTCCACGCCTTGCCAATGATCGTAAATATGTGGATGAAATATTGACGATATGTTAATAAGTTGACGGAGGCTCCGCAGATTTTTTTTCTATCTTTAAACCAACATTTAAAACACTAAAAGATGCATATTGCAATTGCAGGAAATATAGGTTCCGGGAAAACAACTCTCACCAGATTATTATCAAAACATTTCGGATGGACAGCTCATTATGAGGATGTTGACACAAATCCATATTTAAATAGTTTTTATGAAGACATGCAACGCTGGTCGTTCAACCTTCAAGTTTACTTTTTAAATAGCAGATTCCGTCAGGTGGTTCAGATCCGTCAGGGAGGTAAAACAGTGATCCAGGATCGTACAATTTATGAAGATGCCTATATCTTCGCACCCAATCTGCATCAAATGAACCTCATGTCGACAAGAGATTTCGAGAACTATTCTTCTCTTTTCGAATTGATGAGTTCATTCATCCAACCACCAGATCTTTTGATCTACCTTAAATCGAGCGTTCCGAATCTTGTAAATCAAATTCAGAAAAGAGGTCGTGAATATGAAGAATCGATTCGTATCGATTACCTAAAACTCTTGAATGAAAGATATGAGAAATGGATCGGTAAATATGAAGCCGGGAAATTATTAGTGATCGATGTTGATGATATCGATTTCCAGGACAATCCAAATGACCTTGGAATGATCATTGAAAAGATCAATGCTGAAATCCACGGATTATTCTAATCAAATGGCAACTTTCGACGATTTTTTAAAGCTGGATATTCGGGTAGGAAAGGTCATTGAAGTAAATGACTTTCCTGAAGCCAGAAAACCTGCTTATAAGTTGAAAATTGATTTTGGTCCCGAGATTGGTATTAAAAAATCAAGTGCACAGATCGTTGAACGTTATTCCAAAGAAGAATTGCTGAACAAAATGGTAATGGGAGTTGTGAACTTTCCTCCTCGTCAAATCGGACCATTCATGTCTGAAGTATTAACTTTAGGCGTTAACGATCCTTATGGGAATGTCGTTTTGGTTCGACCGGATAAAGATTCTGTCATAGGTGAAAAACTTTACTAATGAAAATACTAGGGATCATACCGTCCCGTTATGCCTCCACCCGATTTCCGGGTAAGCCTCTCGCATTGATCAATGGCAAAACCATGATCCAACATGTTTATGAAAATGCGATAAAGTCGACAGAACTTGATGAGCTGATAGTTGCTACCGATGATAAGAGAATCTTTAATGTGGTATCTGATTTTGGTGGGAAAGTACTAATGACCTCAACTGAACATCAGAATGGAACAGAAAGATGCGCTGAAGTAGCAAAATCATCTGAAAATGAATTTGATTTCATCATCAATATTCAGGGAGATGAGCCATTTTTAGATCCTTACCAGATCGATGAGTTTGTAAATTTCATTCGAGAAAATGCAGATATCAAAATTGCGACTCAAATTAAAAAGATCAGCGATCAAAAATTGATCAGAAATAAAAATGTTGTGAAGGCCATTCCTGCTGATGAACATCAAATTAAATCTTTTTTTAGAGACCTAGCACCTGAATGCAAAGCTCCATATTATAAACATATCGGCATTTATGCATATAGCTTAGAAACTCTGGTACAAATAGTTAGACTTAATCCAACAAAGAATGAGAAAGACTTAAGCTTAGAGCAATATAGATGGATGGATCATGGATTAAAAATTCATTACCAAATAACCCAATTCGATTCACATGGGATCGACCACCCAAAAGATTTAGAAAATCTTTGTTAAAAATTTGAAAAATAGCTCTTACAATCGTATTTTAGCGGGACGTCAAATTGTAGCCATCTTCTTATGAAATTAGCAAAGTACATTGGTGATTTACTCTATGAGTACGAATGCATTGTCATTCCTGACTTTGGTGGATTTGTTACCAAAAACAAACCAGCCGAAATTCAGCCAGTTCAAAATCATTTTATTCCTCCTAAAAAAGAGATCGTTTTTAACGCTCACCTGAAAACAAACGATGGCTTATTAATAAATCATGTTGCAAGGTTTGAGAAACTATCTTATACGGATGCAAGAATTGCTGTCGAAAGATTTGTAAAACGATGCCAAGAGGAATTAAAAAATGGTAAACGAATTCGCTTTCAGAAAGTCGGTACGGTTTATATGGGAGAAGAGCAAACTTTACAATTTGCCCCTGATCTTTCCCAAAACTATCTAGCAGACTCTTATGGAATGAATTCTTTCATTTCTCCGGTAATAAGTCGTTCGGCTACTCGACCAATTTCCGGAACTGTTCGTAAAGACAGAAATGCAAAATACGTAGTGAGAGAAGAAGCGAAGAAGCAGCACACTCCAAAGTATATTAGAGTGAATGTTTCATTGATCGTAATTACACTTGCAATTGCAGCATTATTGGTCTTCAAATATGATAAGGTAAAATATTATGCTGATAACTATGCTTCGATAATTCCATTCCTGGATAAGAAGAGTGATGTTCCTGCAAGTGAAAATACCAAGATTGACGAAACTGTTGCAGTGATCACATTGGTAGACAAGTTGAATCCTTCTAAAGGGGGAAAGAAAACTCCTGAAAACAAGAACACAAATAAGAATTCTCAGGAGCCTGACACAACCGAAAAAACGGACAACGCTACACCTGGCATGAAGCCTCCTTCTAAGAAAACCAGAAAGACTCCTAATAAAAAACAAGGAGATTCTGAAAAAGTAATAGAAGAACAAAAACAAGACGGAACAATTGCAACAGCGCAGGCAGAATCAAGGTTTTATATCATCGCAGGCTCATTCGGTAATAGAGTGAATGCTGAAAAACTGATGCTTCAACTAAAAGCTAAAGGCTTTGATTCTTCTGTTCTTGAAATGAAAAACTCCAACTCTTACAGGGTAGCATTCGCCGGATATGCTAATATGAATGCCGCCAATCAACAATTAGCCGTTTTGAGGAAAAACGAAAATTCCTCGGCCTGGATCCTTCCAAATTAAACTTCTTTCTATTTTTTTTACGACCTTTGCGACTCAAAATATTATAAGTTGTGGCAAAAAATAAATTAGCACGATTTGCTGAGAATGAAAGCTTTGGCAATCTATTCCAATATTCATATAATGAGATCATGAAAGGCGTTCCTAACAAAGGAAAGTGGAGCAGCGATTTCTTTAAAAATGAAAACCCGATTGTTCTTGAGTTAGGATGTGGGAAAGGCGAATACACCGTAGGTTTGGCAAAAAACGATCCAAACAAAAACTTCATCGGAATGGATATTAAAGGTGCCAGAATCTGGAGAGGTTGTAAAACATCTAATGAAGAAGGCTTGAACAATGTTGCTTTTGTAAGAACTCATATCGAGTTGATCGAACATTTTTATGATGCTCAGGAAATCGATGAGATCTGGGTAACATTTCCGGATCCACAACCAAAAGAATTCAGAGCACGCAAACGCCTAACTTCACCTAGATTCTTAGCTCATTATAAGAAAATCCTTAAACCTAACGGGATCATTCACCTTAAGACAGATAATGACGGACTTCATCAATATACACTTGAAGTAATTGAAGAGTTTGGCCACAAATTGATATATGCAACCAATGATCTTTACAATTCTGATTACCAGGGTGAAGCGAAGATGTTCCAAACCTTCTACGAACAAAAGTATTTGGGTGAAGGAGATAATATTACCTATCTGAAATTTCAATTGAATGGATAAGAACAAAGGCTTCTTTGAATCGGTTTACGATGTTGTAGAACTTATTCCTCACGGAAGAGTAACTTCTTATGGAGCCATCGCAAAATATCTTGGTTCGGGTGGAGCAGCACGAATGGTAGGATGGGCAATGAATGCTTGCCATAGCAGCGAAAAGAATATTCCTGCACACCGAGTTGTTAACCGACTAGGAATGCTAAGTGGTAAAAGTCATTTCGGACATCCGGATATCATGCAAAGACTTCTTGAAAATGAAGGTCTTACCATTTTCAATGACCAGATCCAAAACTTTGAAAAATTCTTCTGGGATCCTGCAAAAGAATTATAAGAAATAGCCCTTATTTCTTGAATTTTTACTAATTTTATCAAATCTAAATTAAAATAGAATGAGTTTGTCGAAAGAGAAAGCTTACGAGGCTTTGAAAGATGTGATCTATTTCCCTAAAAGGGAGAATATCATTGCGTTAGGAATGGTTCAGAATTTTAAATCTGACGATAACAATATTGCATTTGATATACGCTTCCCGAATCTAAATGACCCGGGAATTAAGATGGTGATAGAAAGTTGTAGTTCAACTTTAAAGAAGGAGTTTGGAAACGACATTCAAGTGAGTGTAAATCCTGTTGCTGCTGAAGATGAAATTCAGGATGCATTAGCAGGAGTTAAACATATTATAGCAGTTGCTTCAGGTAAAGGCGGAGTAGGGAAATCTACTGTTGCAGCAAATTTAGCAACTGCCCTTGCGAAGAAAGGACATAAAGTTGCATTATTGGATGCCGATATTTATGGCCCTTCGGTTCCGATCATGTTTGGATTGGAAAAAGAAAGACCATTGGCAACTGAAGTTAATGGAAAGACGAAAGTGCTTCCTATTGAAAAGCATGGATTGAAACTATTATCGATCGGTTTCTTTGTAGATCCTGAACAAGCATTGGTATGGAGAGGTCCTATGGCTTCAAGTGCATTAAATCAATTATTTAATGATGCTGTTTGGGAGGATATCGACTTCATGATCTTAGATCTTCCTCCGGGAACAGGAGATATTCATCTTACATTATCGCAATCCTATAATATTACAGGCGCAATTGTAGTTACAACTCCACAAGAAGTGGCGATTGCTGATGTTAAGAAGGCTGTAACAATGTTCAGTCATGAGAAAACGAATATCCCGATCTTAGGTGTTATCGAGAATATGTCATACTTCACACCAGCCGAATTACCGGATAATAAATATTATATTTTCGGAAAAGGGAGAACTGAAGAGTTTGCACAGGAGCTAAAAGTACCTTTCTTAGGGAAGATCCCTATGGTAGCAGGAATCGCAGAATCTGGAGATTGTGGCAATCCAATTGCATTATCTGAAGAAGAACCTGTAACGAAAGCCTTCGAGAAGCTAGCGGATGGAATCGTGAAGCAAACACGATTTTTAAGCAACTTTAAATCAAACTAAATAAAGATAATTTTATACATTTGCATTCTTTAAAAAAATCTAATACCCAATACGATGAGTGAGAACAAGACAGAATTAATCAAAAAGGTAGAGAACGTAATTGACCAGATCAGACCTTATCTTCAACAAGATGGTGGTGATATCAATTTCGTGGAAATCACAGATGATTACATAGTTAATGTAGAGCTTACTGGTGCATGTGGATCATGTCCTTACAGCACAATGACATTGAAAAATGGTGTTGAAACAGCTGTTAAGAAAGCGATTCCACAGATCAAATCAGTAGAAGCAATTAATTTATAAGAATTTAGCTATTTGCTATTAGCTATTGGTAAGAATACTAATAGCTAACAGCTAATGGCCAACAGCTTCTAAGATAGGTATCTTGCTACAATTGGCATTCTTCGTCCCATCCCGAATGCTTTAGAAGATACTCTTAAGATCGGAGGCGTTTGATAACGCTTATATTCGTTCGTATTTACCAGTTTCAGAATTCGATTTACAAGAGCTTCATCAAATCCCATTTTAATAAGATCCTTAGGTCCTTTTCTTAGTTCTATATATTGATAGAGGATCTCATCCAGAGTCTCATAATCAGGTAATGAATCAGAATCTTTTTGATCTGGTCTTAATTCTGCAGAAGGTGGTTTAACGATCGTATTTTCCGGAACAACTTCGCCATCCTTGTTCATAAAACGTGCTAATGCAAACACATCAATTTTATAAACATCGCCAATTACAGATAATCCTCCATTCATGTCTCCATAAAGGGTTCCGTAACCAACCGCAGCTTCACTTTTATTCGAAGTATTCAATAAAATATATCCGAATTTATTAGATAATGCCATTAGGATAACTCCTCTCAAACGCGCCTGAATGTTTTCTTCAGTAATATCAAAAGGAAGTCCATTAAAGTAAGGATCTAGATTATTGGTCATCGTTTGATAAGCATCTTTGATACTAATAATATCGTATTCACATCCCAAATTCTTTGCAAGATCTTCGGCATCTTTAATCGAATGATCTGAAGAATATTCAGAAGGTAAAAGTATAGCTCGAACATTTTCAGCACCTAAGGCTCTAGCGGCAATTACGGCAGTTACAGCAGAATCAATACCTCCTGACAGTCCTAATATTGCCTTTTTGAAACCCAATTTCTGGAAATAATTTCTAACACCCATCACTAAAGCATCATGGATCAATTCCATTTTTGAAAACTCCTTTAACTCAGCAGAATTACATTGCAGATCATTGGTATCAATGACTTTAAAATCCTCTTCAAAATAGTTTAACTCATTGCAGATCTCGGCTTCTGCATTAAGAACTAAAGAACCTCCATCGAAAAGTAATTCTGTTTGTGCTCCCACATGATTAACATAGAAAAGAGGCAGTTCATATTTGCGAACATTCTCCAACAAAATCTCCTTACGTTGCTTAGCCTGCTCAGTATGGAATGGAGAAGCTGCAATATTGACCATCAAATCAGGTTCATATTGCATTAGCTCATCCATTGGATTCAATGTGTATAAAGGATCATTTCCAACATTCCATAGGTCTTCACAGATCGTTAATGCGATCTTCTTTCCTCTGAAATTGATGATCTCAAATTTCTTATTAGGCTCAAAATATCTGTACTCATCAAAAATATCGTAATTCGGTAAGAGTGCTTTATGGTGCATGGAAACGATTTTCCCATCAGCAATAAAAACTCCTGAATTGAATAAAGGTTTCCCTTTCTCGGCATCATTTCTGGTCGGACAACCGATGATGATTCCAATTCCATCAGTATCTTTAGCGATCTCATTCAATGCATCATAACACTGATCTATGAAATCATCAAATTCCAGAAAATCTCTTGGTGGATAGCCAGACACAGCTAATTCTGAAAATACAACCAAATCTGCATTTTCGGTCTTGGCTTTTTGAATTGTATCCTTGACCTTTTGAATGTTAGAACTAAAATTCCCAATATGATAATTGATCTGTGCTAATGCAATTCTCACGATGTTTTCCTCCTTAATTTAGAACAGTACGGCTACATAAAGCTCGAAAAAGTTATTGATTGCTTTATGATTAATGGTTGTTGTAGTTGTGTTTTGTCCTTTTAGAATATCATTAATGCCATTATTAAAGTTGATACCACCTAATACTTTGGTATCGCCCCCTGCTGCATATTCCATACCTACACCCAGGATCATGGAAACTCTCATGGCTTTAATATCATCGCTGATATCCAACTCTTCGTTAACCTGACCAAGTGAGTTTGTATACTTATCCTTTGCTTTTGCAGACAACTTAAAACCTGCACCGAAACCAACTAAACCAAAATAAGAAATACCATTGAAATCATTGGTTCTCATTTTTAGAGTTAAAGGAATCTCAACATATTTTAAGCGATATCCACGATTTAAAGTACCATCCTCACCATCTCTGGTATCAGGATACTCAAGCGTTGAGTTCAGATATGAGATATTGAAACCTGAATTCACTGCATAATTCTCCATCAAATGGAATTCGGCCATAAAGCCCCAGCTGAAACCTACATCAGATCCTTGATTCTGATATGAAGTATGATCAGGTTTCATCCATCCGATACTCGGGGCAATGCGCACACCAAAAACAAACGGTTTTTCCTGTGCTTTCGCACCATTAATAATAAATAAAGAAACGAGGGCTATTAAAATGATCGACTTTTTCATAATTTGATATAATTATTGCAAAATTAATGATTCTAGTAAAATTACTTCTATTACTTAGGGAGGAATTTAAACGCTAACAAAAGATGTTAAATTATGAATGTTAATAATTATTTTGAAGCCTACATAAATACTTTCTATCTTTGCCGCTGACAGACACACGAACACCTAATTAGAATCATTCAATAATGAAGAAGTTAATCCTTTTATTTGCTGCAGTATTGATCACTACAGCATCCTTTTCACAATTAACATTTGGTCCGAAGATCGGTTATAATACTGCAAAATTATCATTGGATCGTACAGATATAAACAGTGACCTTAAAAACAATTTTCAGTTTGGTATTTTCTTACGCATCGGAAAGAAAATTTATGTTCAGCCTGAGGTAAATTGGCTTACGCAAGGAAGTATTTTCCAAACACCTTTGAACAGTAGTCTGTCTCCTTTCAAACAAGAAGTGAATTTAAAAACCGTACAAATCCCATTGATTATCGGTGCACGATTAATTGACCTTAAAATGGTTAATTTCAGAGTGTTTGGCGGACCAACCGCATCAATTGTGCAAGAAAAAACCATTGATAATAGTATTACAAACTTAGTAAACCCTATCACTGAAGCACATCTGGAAGATATGATCTGGAGTTTTCAGGTTGGCGCCGGAATAGATGTCTTGGGAGTTACTGTTGACATTAGATATAATATAGGATTGAATAAAGTGATCGGACAAACGGTTGATGTTGGAAGCACACCTACGACATTTGATTCCAAAACCAGTGGATTTAATGTTTCCATTGGATATAAGATATTCTAAAAAGAATTGACACTTTTTAATTGCTGGCTCCTTGAGTCAGCATTTTTTTTACCTTTATTTTATGTTTAAGAAATCTTTCTTTTTCCTTTTTATCCTATTGATCACTGCTTGCGGAAGTAATCAGAACGACAGATTAATTATTGATTCTGAAAAACTACCTCAACTCAAGATAAAGATCGATAATTATGGAGAAAAGCTTTTTAAGATCGCCAGTAATGATTTTGAATCAGGAATCATTAAACTATCCAAAGAATATCCACTCTTCCTAGGAGGAATAGATGCTGATCCTGCAAATTTGAAGCAGATCAGATCTTTTATTTATGACCCATTTTTGGCAGAACTTAACGAAATAACTCAAGCTAAATATGCTGATCTAGTGAGTCTTGAAGAAGCACTTTCAGATGCATTTAAACATTACAAATACTATTTCCCTCAAGCACAGATCCCTTCAATCTATTCATATATTTCCGGTTTACAATTCGAGCAAAGCATTATGTATTCGGGTGATGCAATGATCATTGGTTTGGATCTCTATTTAGGTGATTCTTATGATTATACTCAAATGGGATTACCTCAATATAAGATCTCCAGAATGGATCAGCAATTCATCGTTCCGGATTGTATGCATGAACTCGCATTGCAACATATTCCTTTTGTAGCTCAAAAAGACATGTTGAGTGAGATGATTCAAAATGGTAAGGTGCTGTATTTTAAAGAAGCTATGCTTCCAACACATGAAAAACACTTATTAATTGGATTTACACCAGAGCAACTTCAGTGGTCTGTTCAAAATGAATCCAATATCTGGAGAATGTTCATTGATCAGGAGCTTTTGTTTTCAGGAGATTATGAAAAGATCAGGAAATTCGTAACGGATGGCCCATTCACTCAATCCATTTCCCGCGAGGCACCTGCAAATTTAGGGAGCTGGATCGGATGGAAGATCATTAAGTCATATATGAACAAAAATCCTGAATTGAGCCTTGAAGATCTCTTCTATGAAAAAGATGCTCAAAAGATACTGAAAGAATCAGGATATAAGCCAGGAAAATAATTCCTTTTTTTCTCACAAACAGGCGGACGTTTTCACTTTTCCGGAATTAAGAAGTATAAACTATTTGTTATGCTTGTCAGAACTTTTGGAAGTGCCATTACCGGCATTGATGCGATCACCATTACTGTGGAAGTAAGTTTGGGAAAAGGTGTTAATTTCTTTATGGTCGGGCTCCCCGACAGTGCCGTTAAAGAGAGTCATCATCGCATCCATGCAGCAATTACCAGCAATGATTATCATTATCCCGGTAAACGGATCGTGATCAATATGGCACCAGCTGATATTCGCAAGGAAGGTTCGGCTTATGATCTTACGATTGCAACCGGAATTTTAGCCGCAGCAGATCAGATTAATTCAGATCAGATCGACAAATACCTGATCATGGGAGAACTTTCACTGGATGGAAATGTAAATCCGATCAAAGGAGCTTTACCCATAGCTATCTCAGCACGTGAAAATGGGTTTAAAGGTTTTGTTTTACCTCAGGAAAATGCAAAAGAAGCTGCAATCGTTGACAATATAGACGTAATAGGTGTGACTCACATAAAGGAAGTTGTAGATTTCTTTAACGAAGACTTGATCATCGAACCGACTAAGCTTGATACACGAGCAGACTTCTTCAGTAATCTAAATGAATATGAGTTTGATTTTGCTGAAGTAAAAGGACAAGAGAATATTAAGCGAGCATTGGAAATTGCGGCAGCAGGTGGTCATAACGCAATTCTAATTGGGCCACCCGGATCAGGAAAGACCATGCTTGCCAAGCGGATGCCCTCGATTTTACCACCTTTAAGTCTGCATGAAGCATTAGAAACCACGAAGATCCATTCAGTAGCTGGAAAGCTGGATAGAAATTCCGGACTGGTAACGGTTCGGCCGTTCAGATCTCCACATCATACCATCAGTGATGCCGGATTGGTTGGAGGTGGAACATTCCCTCAACCCGGTGAGATCACATTAGCACAAAACGGAGTACTCTTTCTAGATGAACTACCTGAATTTAAGCGTACAGTCCTAGAAGTTATGAGGCAACCCATGGAAGACCGGATCGTGACCATCTCGAGAGCCAGAGTTTCGGTTGAATACCCTGCCAATTTCATGCTGATCGCGGCTATGAACCCCTGCCCTTGCGGTTATTATAATCATCCTGAACAGGAATGTGTTTGCGGCCCAGTCCATGTTCAAAAATACCTGAATAAGATCTCCGGACCTTTATTGGATCGGATAGATATTCATGTAGAAGTAGTGCCCGTTCCGATCAGGGAGCTTTCGAAACGTACTGACTCAGAAAAGAGCAATAAAATTAGAGAGCGAGTGATCAAAGCACGTATCATACAGGAGCAGAGGTTTAAGGAGCATCCAAAAGTTCATTGCAATGCATTGATCAATTCAAAACTGATACATCAATATTGCAACTTGGATGAAGCCGGACAGGAACTATTAAAAAATGCGATCGAAAAGTTAAACTTATCTGCTAGGGCCTACGACAGAATCCTGAAAGTTTCCAGAACGATCGCCGACTTGGATGAATCGGAGAACATCCAAAATGATCACCTAGCGGAAGCCATCCATTATCGGAGTTTGGATAGAGAGAATTGGGGAAACTGAATTAATTAAGAATTACGAATTTCAAATTACGAATTAAAAGGTCTTAAGATTTATCAGGACAGGCATTTAAAAAAAATTCTCTAACTTAAAACGAAACCTTAGTAAGACCGGGAAGCTGAGAATTTATTCGAAGATCACCCGGCCGCACTTAGGTTTTGTGAAAAGGCAGGGAATGATTTTTTTCAAGCCTTGATTTTGGTTCTTTTATCAAGAAAAGAACAAAAAGAAAATCAAGCAATGAGTACTAAATTTTGAATTGCGTTTTAACAATGTAGCGATTTAAAACATCCGTCTTTATTAGTTTATGTTTAGCTTCTGAAGGATGCGCTTTGCGAATAGCGAATAGCGAATAGCGAATAGCGAATAGCGAATAGCGAATAGCGAATAGCGAATAGCGAATAGCGAATAGCGAATAGCGAA